>JAOZMU010000264.1 GCA_029934165.1 Bacteroidales bacterium | reverse complement strand
CAAAGCTAACTGGTTAAGTAACAGGGGTGTCCAACTTTAGACTGGTAGCCCATTTAACTATAATCGAAAAATTGACCGACCAGCTTTTAGTATTCTTAATCCGTTTGTAATTAAGGTAAATGATTTCACCTATCAAATTGGAAATCCAAATTTAAAACCACAATATAGAGATAACTTTAACATTTCTTATAATCTAAAAAAACATTCATTTTCCACTTTTTACAATCAAACATCTGACCTTATATCAAGTGTGTATTTTCCCGAAAATGATGCTATTTATCATCAATCTCAAAATGTTGGTAAAAGTAAAATATTTGGGTTTTATTATAGTTACGGTAATAATATAAAAAAATGGTGGTATATAAATTTCGGAACTACATTTGAAAATCAAAACTACTTTTTGTCTGAAACAGATTTCCATTCAAATAAATTATCCATAAATATCAATAATGACTGGGAAATTTCTGATACATGGTCGGTAAATTTATCAGCGTATTATTCTTCACCTTATGTTTATGGATACATTGAAATTGAAAATTATTTTTCATCTAATTTTATGCTTCAAAAATCATTTTTTAATAAAAAATTGAAAGTGCGATTTTACATAGATGACATATTCAATAGTAGAAGAGATAAAAATAAAGGAATATATGATGATTTCACCTTTGATTTTTATCAAAAAAGAAAAACGCAAACATTTACTCTGTATGCGGTATATACAATAAATTCAAACAGTAAGGCTCGAAAGAAAAAAAATAAATCATCGAATACTGAAAAGAATAGATTGTAATTAACTCAAGTTTCTGACTTCGCCCTTACAACTTAATATTTAGCACATTGCAAAGAACTCAAAAAACGATATGTTCCTGTAAAGTCGTATGTGTCAAAGCCTTAAAGCTCAAATGAAAATTCCATTTTTTTTTTACTAAATAATATATCGGTTTAGATTTTTTTTACTAAATTTGAGTGAAATAAATAACCACAGGGATATGATAGGAGAAAAAATATTAAATTACGAAATCGAAAAAGTAATTGGCGAAGGCGGTATGGGTATTGTGTATCTTGGGAAAAATGTCAAGATAAATCAACATGTTGCAATTAAGATGCTGACATCGACAAATGTAAAAAAAGATGACTTCAAGGCACGGTTTCAAAAAGAAGCCACAACACTTGCTGCTCTTGACCACTCCAATATTGTAAAATTAAATAATTACATCGAAAATGAGAAAGGTCTCTTTCTTATTATGGAATATGTTGAAGGTGTGCGTCTTGACGATTATATCAGAACTATTTCCGCTACTTCTTTGGAAGACGAAGTAGTAAAAGTTTTCGATGAAATTTTAAAAGCATTTGCGTACGCACACGAATGCGGAATTGTTCATAGAGATATAAAGCCATCTAATATCCTGATAACAAGCGATGGAAATGTTAAGATTCTCGATTTTGGTATCGCAAAGTTGGTAAATGAATCTGACGACCGGAAATTAACAAAAACTGGCGTTAAGTTGGGCACATTGACATACATGAGCCCTGAACAAGTAAAAGGAATTTCTGTTGATAAAAGGTCTGATATTTATTCACTTGGAGTATTAATGCACCATTTATTGACAAAGAAAACACCTTATGATGAGAACACAATGACGGATTACGATATTACTCAAAATATTGTAAATAAAAAGCTGCCACGAGTTAAAGCAGAAAACAAAGAAATATCAAGAAAATTTCAGCACATCATTGACAAAGCAACAGCAAAAGAGCCGAAGCTAAGATTTCAATCGTGCGAAGATTTCAGAATTGCCTTAACACCTAAGAAAAAAGAAATTGGCGAATCATCACCAAAAAGCAGCCGAAAAAAGATTATCATTCTATCTTCGGTTGCATTGGTTTTATTGTTAGTGGGTGCATTTCTCGTAAATCGACATCTAACGCACAAAGAATACGCAAAAGAATATAACGAAGGTGTTGCCTTTTTGAAAGATGCGCAATACGAAGACGCAAAAGAGAGCTTTGAGAAAGCACAAGAATTAATCGAAACAGACTCTGTAAAAACAAAAATTGAAGCTGTTAGGTTAATGGTTTCAGGGTTAAATGATTATTACTCAGCAAATTACGAAGATGCTTTTTTCACATTTGAAAAGGCAGAAAAATTAAACTCCGCCGATGCAAACTATTATCTTGGAGAGCTAACATGCAACGGAATGGGGACTGAACAGGATTATGAAGCAGGGAAGGAATACACAGATCAAGCAATAGAGTTGGGTTACGAAATGGCATACTGGCGGTTAGGTTACTATTATAATTATGGAGTTGGTGGTGTCGATAAAGATGAGGAAAAGGCTAACGAGTATTATTTAAAATCCTTAGAGCCAATTAAGCGATTAGCAGATTTGGGAGACCCCGAAGCACAAGGAAACTTAGCGTCTATGTATGACAACGGAACAGGCATTGCACAAAATGAAGACTTAGCTTTTTCGTGGTATCTGAAAGCTGCCAAAAACGATTACGCATTTATGCAAACACAACTAGCATTTTTCTATATGAACGAAGGAGAAAAGCAAGATTATGGCGAAGCACATAAGTGGCTGAAAAAATCTGCCGATGCTGGCGATGCTAGAGGACAATATTACCTTGGGTATTTGTATCAAAGCGGAGAGATTGGCAAAGCAAATTATAATAAGGCAAAAGAATGGTATGAAAAATCTGCCGACCAAGGAAATGCTTCTGCAATTTATGGATTAGGTGTCTTGTATTACCTCGGAAAGGGAGATATAATTGAAGATGATGAAAAGGCAAGAGAATTGTTTGAAAAAGCGGCAGCTAAAGGTCATCCAGAATCATTGAAAAAACTTGGCGATATTTATTTCAACGGATACGGTCTTACAAAAGATGTAAATGAAGCTCTCAGTTATTATAAAAAAGCGATTGACAACGGAAGCGTTGATGCAATGAAAAAAATGGGGGGCATCTACCGCTCAGGCGATGAAGTAGATATTGACATCGACCAAGCAATAGCATATTATACATTAGCAACGCTAGAAGGAAACACCGATGCTATTTATACGATGGCAGACATTTTTTATAACAAAGAAACAGATGAAGGCTATAAAGAAGCAGTAAATCTCTACAAGATATTAGCAAAACTTCCAGATTGTTATGAGAATGCATCTGCAAAAAACATGTTAGGTGTTATGTATTACAGCGGCTTAGGTGTCGAAAAAGATGAACACGAAGCAATAAAATGGTTGCAACTTGCTGCTGACGAAGGACATACAAAAGCTGCCGAAAACCTTGAGTATATAAGATTAAACCCAAATCAACAATAAAAAATTGTCGGTGTGGCTCAAAACCACACCGACAATTTTCATAAACATAAAACCGCTTTAACCAAAAGCAACAACCAAAGTTGTCCGTTTTCCGAGTCTTATCTCATCATTCTTTTCAAGAAAAATCTTATCTATTTTTGTCAGTTTTTCTCCGTTATGAAAAGTTCCGTTTGTGCTAGGTTTTCCTGTTCCCGACACGCTACCATCGTCCATAAGAATAATATCACAACCATTAGCAGTTTTGACCATTTCGATTAAACAATGAAATCTGCTAACATAGCTGTCGTTGTTGTCAATTTCGACATCACCCTTCCGACCGATAATATTTTTACCTAACCTCAACTTGTACCTCCGTCTCGAAGTCTTGTCAACAAGAAAGACATCTGTACTGCTAAATGTTACAGTATCGCCAATTTGCGTTTTGTCGGCATTCGGTTTAGGCTTATTTCTGATGCTATCAGGTATCTTGAAAATAATACTCTGTTTACACTGAGGGCATTTAATCATTGCCTTTTCTTTGTTTCTTGGCACTTTGTCGTCTGCCAGAGAAATCACCTTACTACATTTTGGGCATTTTATTTTCATTTGCTCGAATTTTTATACCGCACTATCGCTTGAGTTTTGTTTACGCCCAATCGTCATAATTATCAAAATCGTCTTCCATATTCGCAAGGTCATCATTAAAATCATCTAACTCGCTGTCTGGCACGTCTTCTGGCATATTTTCAGCTACTTCGCCATCATAAACAATTTCATTTGAGGTGTCGGTGTCGTCTTGCACCGCATCGGGGTTCAACACCGCAACTTCTTCCTCGCTAATTTCACCATCTTGGTCGCTATCAACTGCCACTACATCAGCCAATTGATTGTTTGTTTGGTCCACAAGCACCATGTCAAGTTGTCCGTCATTATTGAGGTCAACAACCATTTGGTCGTCAGACACCGGATTAGCAACTTCTGCTAATGAACTAGGGTCATTGATGATTTGAATTTCATCATCAGTTATTTGCCCATCTTGGTTTACATCTACGTAAATAGCGTCTGCTTCGCCATCTTGATTAATGTCAACAAAAATCGCATCAACGTTTCCGTCCTGATCGCTATCTATGGCAATTACATTTACCTCGTCATCATCGTTTTGTTCTTCTTGGTCGTCATCAACAACAACATCATTGTTCGTATCCTCGGTCAAAGATGGCATTTCATGGTATGCAACTGTGTCATAATCAATAATTGGCTGATGATTATCGTCCACCTCATTGGCATAAAATGTTCCGTAATATTGACCATTCCATGTAAAAACACCACCTGCTCCCAACTCTGCCCTAGCAGCTGCAAAAGCCTCTGCAAAACTCATATCATCGTCCACAGTATCATCGCCTACCATCGGAGCTGTATGCGGGTCCCATGTACGAGAATTATCCGAGTCGTCAAATTCATTGTTATTTACATCATTAGAGTTATCCGACTGAGTATTGTCGCCAACATTAGCATCTATATTTTCCTCTGTTCCGTCTTGAGTATTATTTTCTGTATTGTCCTCTGTATTAATAGTTTCATCATTTTCCTGATGCTCGTCATTTGCATCTGTGTTCAAATCAGAGTTTTCGGTATCTGCATCTTCAGTGTTTGTGTTGTTTTCAGTGTCGGTGTTGTCAGTATCATCGGTTTCAAAAACACCATCTCCATCCTGGTCAGACAACTCTGTATCAGCAATATTGTCATCATTTGTGTCCACAAGAACAACATCATTATCATCGTCATTGTTCGCTAAAACTGTTCCAACACCAACTCCTAAACCAGTAAGTAAAATTCCCCCACCCACCATCATTGCTGCGCGTTTACTGAATGTATTTCCAGTTTTTGGGTCGGTATATATATCATCTTCTTTGGTTGTATCCGGCAATGTGTTATTTCCTTGCGAAACTACTTCATCACTATTGTCAAACTGGGTTTTATCTTCGTTTTGAAACGAATTATTATCCTCTTCTATGATAGTTTTTTCATCGTCCAAAACATTTGACTTTTCTATTATAGTTTTTTCATCGTCCAAAACATTTGACTCTTCGATAGTAGTTTTATCGTTGCCAGTTATTTTAGCTTTTTTAGGATCTTGCCCAGAACGTACTTTAAGGGTAATTTTGTCTGCCATGATTGTCGATTTTTGAGGTGTTATTTTTTCAGTTATAAGTACTCTTAGTGAAATGAATTTAATAAAGTAATCCATTAAAATTCCTAACTAAAACTAAATCA
>JAOZMU010000263.1 GCA_029934165.1 Bacteroidales bacterium | reverse complement strand
CTAAGTTGTTAATTCACAGCTTAAACGTTTCATAAAAAATATGTCTTAGACCTTAAAATTCGCGAAGCAATGATAATTCCAAATTACTGTTGGTGTGGCTTCTTGCCATATCAACAGTAACTTTAGATAATTATTTGTTTAAACTATCCAAAATTTCTTTAAGTGGACGTATTTTTTTTATGTGTTCTATAGCAGGACCAGCACACCACACTGTTTTATACGTACTTTTAAAAGCAGCATTTGTAATTTTTCGTGTGCCATTATACATAATAAAATATTTTATGTATTTTTTAAGGAATTTATTACGCAACATCAACCGTTCACAAAAGTTAGCCTTTGTCCCAACTTTTTTTACATAAGGAGTATTTATTACAGTAAGATGCGAACCAGACAGCTTGGTACTCAGCGTAATATCATCAGCTCCATATTCTATCAATGCTTGTTGATATTCTGATGAAATTGCAGCTTCTTCTGCCGCTAAAAAAATTGTGCCAACAGAAACACCAGCAGCTCCAAGTGCAAGGGTTTCACATAGTTGTGTGGCTGTTCCGATGCCGCCTGCCGAAATTACAGGTATCGAACAATGGGTCAAAATATCTGTTACCAATTTTTTGCGCAAAATACTTCCGCAGTGTCCGCCCGCCTCGGAATTGACTGCAATTACTGCATCTGCACCAAGCAACTCAACTTTTTTTGCGTATTTAACGTCCGTAACATCGCAAAACACTTTGATACCAAGTGGTTTACATCTGTTAATTGTTTCTTTTGGGTTGCCTAGCGATGTGATAACATAATCCACTTTTTCATCAATTATAGCCTTTAGTTGAGTTTTATACTTTGGATTGGATTTGTTGACTATCAAATTGATACCAAAAGGGTTATTAGACTTTGATTTAATTTCTCGAATTGCTTGTCTCAGCTCGTTTTCCGAACGATAATTCAAAGCCGGCATTGCTGCAGTTGCTCCGTTTTCTATTGCTGCAACAACCATGTTTACGTTGGTTATCAGGAACATTGGTGCAATTATTATTGGGTGTTCAATGCCAAGTATTTCGGTTAGATTTGGTCTCATTTCTGTTTTTGTTTTTATTCTGAAGGTTAAACCTATCAGATTGCAATTTTACGTTAAATATAGAACTCATAAAAATAATTTATAAATTTGTACAATTATTTGAATTTTTTATAAGTCTTTTTACTAACTATGGCAAACAATGGAAGTTTAATTATTTCTTGATGTTGTAAAAAAAACGTAAACATGAAAAAAATTACATTAATGTTTTTTATTCTCGCAATTCCTTTTTTGACTAAAGCTCAAGAGGTAGAGAAAAAATTCGGAATAAAATTTTCTGGATTTGTTAAAAACGATGCTTTCTTCGACACGAGGGAAACGGTAACAGGGCGCGAAGGGCATTTTTTATTTTACCCAAAAGCAGAAAATTTAGATGCAAATGACGATGATATTAACGCAAATCCCAGCTTTAATATGCTTGCTGTTCAGAGCCGTCTTTCGGGTACAATTTCAGGTCCAAATGCCTTTGGTGCAAAGACTTCCGGGAAAATCGAAGGCGATTTTTTTGCACAAGCAAACGATAACATAAACTTGTTTCGTCTGCGTCATGCGTTTGTGAAACTTGCTTGGACAAACACAGAATTACTTGTCGGACAATATTGGAATCCGATGTTTGTAACGAGCTGTTTTCCGGGGACAGTGTCATTTAATACAGGCGTACCTTTTCAACCTTTTGCGCGTAATCCGCAAATTCGTCTGACGCAGAAATTTGGTTCGTTGAAAGCAATTGTTGCTGCACAATCGCAACGCGATTACACAAGCTATGGCGGTTCTACATCGTTGCGTAACAGCTCGATACCTGATATGCACTTGCAATTGCATTTCGGAAATAAGTCGGAGTCTGGTACAGAAATTGCTGCTGGTGCTGGTATTTCTTATAAAACTCTGAAACCTAGGATTGTAACCGATTCTTTAATTTCAACAGATGCAACAGTTTCAGGCTTGTCGGCTTTAGGATTTTTGAAGATAAAAACACCCGCCGTTACTGTAAAATGCGAAGCTATTTATGGCGAAAACATTTTCGATGTGCTTTCGTTAGGCGGATATGCTGTTTCAAAAATTGATGCTGTAACAGATGAATATGAATATACAACTCTGAATGTTGTGTCGTCGTGGTTTGATATTCAGACAAATAGACCGGAATTTAATTTCGGATTATTTATAGGCTACACTAAAAATCTCGGCTCGAAAGATGAAATTGTTGGCGATGTTTTCGGACGTGGTGGAAATATTGCTTATGCTTATCGTGTTGCGCCACGTGCAGTTTTCAACTCTGGCAAAGTTCGGTTTGCCTTAGAGTTTGAATACACTACGGCG
The DNA here is from genome assembly GCA_029934165.1 of Bacteroidales bacterium. Lineage (GTDB taxonomy): Bacteria > Bacteroidota > Bacteroidia > Bacteroidales > JAOZMU01 > JAOZMU01. The sequence continues at coordinate 3,200 of JAOZMU010000263.1, read as the reverse complement.
GCTTACGGAACGCCTGATAACAAAGGTGTTGTGCAAGATGAAGAAGCCATTAGCAATCTTCGTACGCTTATGTCGGTGTATTATTTTTTTTAAAATATTAGCATAAAACAATACTGAAAACTTAATCAAAAAAACCTGCTGCGTAAAAAACGTCAGCAGGTTTTTTTAGAAATACAAATCGCGAACACCGTTTTGTATTTTTGTCAGACGCTCTCTAATAGCTTTTTCGTTTTTATATCCTTCGTTATCAAGGCGTTTGAAAATTGCTTTGTAACCTTTTTCTTTTACCTCATCGGTTGCATAATCTTCAAGATACTCTGCAAGAGTGAGAATCGCATTGGGGTCGCAAAATCTTTTAATAAACCCAGGAACAGAAAATTCCATGAAATGCTCGCCAGTGCGTCCTAGCCGATAGCAAGCCGTGCAAAACGATGGTATATAGCCAGTTCCAATCAATTCGGTGATGATTTCGCCAAGTGTTCTCGTATCGCAAATCTCAAATTGTTCGGTATCCAAATTTTGCTCTTCGGCATCTTTTGAACTGTAACCTTTCATCTGGATATTTGTACCACCGTCTATTTGCGAAACACCATAACGCATAACCTCATTACGGATATGTATTGGTTCGCGAGCTGTGAGAATTAAACCAGTGTAAGGAACTGCAAGTCTGAGTATTGCAACGAGTTTCGTAAAATCATCATCACTGACGGCATACGAATTATCAAGGTTTAAATCTGATGCGTTTTGTATTCTCGGAAACGAAATTGTATGAGGACCAATGTTATATGTTGCTTCAAAGTGATTTACGTGCCGCAACAGTGCAAGAGTTTCGTATCGCCAATCGTAAAGTCCGAATAAAGCTCCAATGCCAACATCATCAATAAGAGCTTCTTGCGCTCTGTCCAACGAAATCAGGCGATTATCGAAATTTCTTTTTGCACCGCTCGGGTGTACTTTTGCATAAGTTTCTGGGTGATAAGTTTCTTGGAAAATTTGATAAGTACCAATGCCAGAATCTTTTACAACTTTAAATCCTTCGATACTCAAAGGAGCTGCATTAATATTTACTCGTCGGATTTCTCCATTTTTACTTTTTACTTTGTAAACATCACGTACAGATTCTGCTATAAATTCGGGCGTATATTTTGGATGCTCGCCATAAACTAATATAAGTCGCTTGTGTCCAACGTCTTCAAGAGATTTTACTTCTTGGTGAATTTGCTTTTTGTTGAGAGTAACGCGATGTTGTTTTTTGTTTTCTGTGCGAAATCCGCAATATTGGCAATTGTTGGTGCAATAATTACCTATGTATAAAGGTGCAAACAAGACAATACGCTCGCCATAAATCCGCGATTTTAACTCACGTGCCCCTTCTTTAATTTCATCAACTAACTCTGGGTCTGTGGTGTTTATCAAAACGGCGGTTTCTTCGAGATTTAATCGGTTCTTATCCAACGACTTGGCAATTATCTCGCGAACCCGCTCTTTTGTGGATTTTGTGTCCCGAATGAAATCCCATATCTCTTCTGGGTCGATGAACGGTTTCATGCGTTCGTCCTTAATCCGATATTGTTGAGGTTGATAAATCATAATGCATTGTATTTTAGAATGTTTGGACAAAATTTTAAACAAAATTAAAAACTTTTGTCATTTTTTTATTGACAAATATAAATTTATTTGCACTAAAAGAGCCTTACACTTTTTAATATTGAGCCAAATATTTGCTATTCGACTAATAAACAGCAAATAATGCTAAAGTTTAATTTTATCTTTGTTCAAAGATACTACGCAATATTTAAAATAACTGACTAAGTAACAATTAAAAAATAATTTGGGATTTTTGACACAATATCATTACTATCTGTGTGGCTTGAAGCCACACAGATAGTTGTGCCAAAAAACACGTGCATCGCGTTTTTGCAATGTGAATTGATTTTTATGACCAAACCATGCACAAGTAGGTCTGTTTTTGGCTTTTATGTTTTTTTAACTATGAAAAAAAAAGTTGTAATAAAATTTATTGTAATTTACAAGGACAAATAATTATGCAACTACGTAAAAATTAAGCCGATGAAAACCTATTCTCAAATCTCTTTTTTGATTATTGCCATAGCGACAATAACTCTTTCTGGCTGCACGCCACTTTGCTGTGTAACAGACGGTAACAACGTTCAGGAACTGGAGATTGATGTTATCCGTCCTGCGCGCATCACTGTCCCGAAAAAGGTTAAAAAATTGTTAATTGTTGCCGAAAAATCTCCCGATAATGATTTACAAACCGACTCATTAGCAACCGAATATGTTAAACAACTTGCGGGCTATATGAAATCATCGCCACGTTTTACTGTCGCAGAAGCAAAACTTATTGATGAACTAAATCATGCTGATAGTGCTTTGTTATACAGCAAATTAGAAACGTTATGCAAGATAGATTCTTGCCAAGCTGTCATCGTTTTGGAGTACATTGCGTTGCGTCCAACTTGGATACAAAACTCGTATTACGACACCCACGATTTGCTAGTCCTCGAGGTTATTACTAAATGGAGTTTGCATATTCCAGATGAAGGTAAAGTTGCTGATAATTACCGTTTTACGGCTTCAAAAAAAATCAGAATGCAAAATAATAAAGACTTAACTCCGAAGGAAGAAAAAAACAGAATGATTGCGCAAGCCATTGAACTTTCGGAAGTTACATCATTCAAAATTGGACGAAGAATATCGCCAATGTGGGATACTCAAAAACGACATATTGTTAACAGAGGCTCAGACGATTTTCGTTTGGCGGCAAAACACGTAAATAACAACGAGTGGGAAAAAGCAAACGAAATTTGGCTGAAAATTTCAAACGGAAATGGGCTAGGTCTATCGCGCGATGCCTCTTATAATATGGCTCTAACGATGGAAATGCAAGGAAATTTGGAGGGTGCTTTTGCAACCATCGAACAACTAACTTCGAGTGTTTTTACGGAGTGGTATATTGCCGGCTATCAGAAGGCTCTCGCAAAAAGAATGCACGAGGATAAAATTCTTGAAAAACAATTTGGCAAATAGTTATCGGTATATTATGCTAATTTGTTGTTTTTTACGATGATTTTCAGGCTGATAGCAAACCGATAAGTGAGGATTGTTTTTGTATGCCTACTTTTTAAGGTCTAAGACTGGGGTGTTAATAATTAGCTATTTTTAGCTCTGTTAAATCA
>JAOZMU010000262.1 GCA_029934165.1 Bacteroidales bacterium | reverse complement strand
TATTGAACCAAACAGAAAATTTATTAACCAACAACGTTCTACCATAGAACCTTAAATTTTAAATTAATTTTGCAATTAACAATATAACTTACTATTATACAAATTTTTGCGGAAAAAAATAAAAATCTTATTACTTTTTTTATTAAATGAGGCTAAACAACAAGAAAAGTTACTATATCAATATCATTATTATATTGCAGGTATTCAGGTGTTTATAGTCAATATCTAATAATGCTCCCGAATCGCTGGTCTCTCAATCAGTTCGGCATCGCAACAAATGTCTCATGGCGCAAACGAGCAAGCCTCTTCTGCAGAAGAGGTTTCATCGTCGATTGAGGAGATGAATGCAAATATCCGCCAAAACGCCGATAACGCTCAACAAACCGAAAAAATCGCACTAATGGCAACCGAAGGCGTGCGAAGCGGAAAAGACTCGACAATAACGGCAGTTAGCTCTATGAATGAAATTGCCGCGAAAATTTCTATTATCGACGAAATTGCATTCCAAACTAACATACTAGCACTCAATGCGGCTGTAGAGGCAGCACGCGCTGGCGAACACGGAAAAGGATTTGCTGTTGTTGCAGCCGAAGTCCGTAAACTTGCAGAAAGAAGCAAACTAGCAGCCGAACAAATAGATATATTATCAAAAGATGGCGTTTCGGTATCGCAAACGGCAGGACAAAAACTCTCGGAAATTGTTCCAGATATCGAAAAAACAGCACGTTTAGTTCAAGAGATTTCGGCAGCAAGTATAGAGCAAAGTTCTGGCGCAAACCAAATCGGTAATGCTATCCAACAATTGAACCAAGTAATCCAGCAAAATGCAGCCATGGCAGAAGAAATGTCCACAAGTTCCGAGGAGTTGGCAAGTCAAGCAGAACAACTCAAAGAAACGATGAGTTTCTTCAAAATAGATGCTTCGTTTTTACGCAGTTTTGGTTCGGTAACATACAAGGCAAAAAAAAATAAAACTTTTGACGCAAAACTTAATAAAACGCCAGAAACGCATGTAAATAGTGGAGTCTTGTTAAATTTGAAAGATGATAAAATCGATGACGATGAATTTGAAACATTCTAGCCAAAATAAACATAACCATTAAATTAATCACATATAGTTCTATCAATTAGAGCTATATGTAGCTCTTTTGTTTTGTTAGTTAAAACTACTAAACAAAAGTGTAATTTGTGGTTTATTATAAAATAATGTATTTTGTGATTCCTGATAAGCACATAGTGTCATTAAATCAGGACATGTATTACACTGATAATCAGGTCGATAAAACTCATTGTAGTGACAATTATTTTTACTGACCTATTAATAATTTATAGTATCACCAAAAATTGAAATAACCTAAAAGAAAAACTATTGTAGCATGATAACAGAGACAAAAATTCTCATTGTAGATGACTCAGAAACAAATGTATTACTCATTGAGTCGTACATTAATAGCTTAGAAAATTGCACATCGCTAGTTGCACGAAACGGAAAAGATGCGCTCAAGATTATTGAAAAAGAACAACCCAAAATTATTATTCTTGACATAATGATGCCGGGCATGGATGGATTTGAAGTTTTGAAAAAAATCAGAGCAAACAAACAATCAAACGGCTCCGTGGTGATTATGGTAAGTGCAAAAGACCGCCCTAACGACATTCGAGAAGCGATGAGTCTTGGTGCAAACGATTACGTAAAAAAACCAATAGGCGCGAATAAATTATTTGAAAAACTACGTAAGTATTTATAGAAAAGGTGAATTATCATCCACTTTTTAAAAAATGAAAACAAAAGTTTCTCAAACAAACAAAAAATTGTAACTTTTTGCAATGCTCATTCGTCATAAAGTAAAATAAACACATGGTGCTATTTTTTATGAAGGGTATTATGTTGATATTCAAGTTAATAACTGCTAATAAGTGTCGATTTTTATATACATCTATCTTTACAGGCATTGAAAAGCAAAAAGTTTTGACCTCCGCATGACAACCGAAGAGTATAACAAATGTGTTGACGATTTTTCGGACAATGTTTTTCGCTTTATCCTCAAATCAATCAAAGACGAGGAAAAAGCGAGAGATATTGTACAAGATGCCTACGAGAAACTTTGGCTCAACTACAAATCGGTAACTTACACTAAGGCAAAATCTTACATTTTCACAACGGCATATCACACCATGATTGACCTCATTCGGAGGGAAAAAAGATTTTCTGCCTACGAAAATCTACACGCCAGCGACTCGCAACACTCAACGGATTATTATTCGGATTTGAGCGAAATACTTTCTGTCGCACTTAGCAAACTACCCGAAAACCAACGCTCCGTCTTGTTGCTTCGCGATTACGAAGGATATTCGTACAAAGAAATTGGCGAAATTGCAAATCTAACCGAAACGCAAGTAAAAGTGTATATTTATCGAGCAAGACTATTTGTCAAACAATACATTGGCAGCATGGAAAAAGTCATCTAACCATCTGTTTAATAGTATTTTATCTTAAAATTTATTATTTTACTATATATTATTGTATAAAAAAAGATTAAGTATCGTCTGTCCATAAAATCATTGTTTATAGACAAAAATCCACACGGATGAAAATAGATAGATCAAATTACGAAATTTATTTTATTGATTATTCAGAAGGCAACCTACAATCGGCAGATGTTGAGGCTGTTATGTTGTTTATGAAAAACAATCCAGACTTAGCACAAGAATTTGAAGCTGTTTTTTCGTTTGAGCTGCCACAAGAAACTATCCTTTACGATGGAAAAAATGACCTCAAAAAGAAAGAAATACCCGAATTTACCGCCGAAAACTTTGATAGCTATGCAATTGCGTTTCTTGAAGGCGATTTGAGAAATCAAGAGCAAGAATATTTTTTGGCTTTTCTTGCCGCAAACCCATCCAAACAAGCCGAATACGAACTTTACGAAAAGACAAAATACACCCCCGACCAACAAATCCTTTTCCCAAACAAAACAAGACTACGACGTGTTGCATTATTCTCCTATCGTACTGTGTTGTCGTATCTTGCAGCAGCTTCGATAGTTTTATTAATCGGGATTTCAATTTTACTCCAACCTATCGAGGAGAAAAAATCTGTTGTGAAAATAATTCCCAAAAAATCTGAGAATGTAATCCGTCCAAAAACTATTGTTTTTCAAGAAGATACCACAACTAAAACCATTGATGTTAAGAAAATTCATGTTCCAACAAAAAAATTATACCCAAAACAAATAGCCGAAATTACGAACATCGACACAGCACGCTCCAAAACAATAACTGTCAAGGAAACAATGCTTTGCAAATCATCGCTTCAATTAATTGCCACAACAAACTCGGTAGAAGTGCTAATGAAAAAAACCGAAATCCTTGTTTATGAGCCAATAGTCAAAAAAAGAAAAAACCCATTACGGCGTTTGCAGCGTTATGTTACCAATGGAATCAAAAGACGAGTTTTTGACAAAGAAGCAGACGAAAAAGTAGTTTTTTTGGATATTGCACAAGTCGGGATAAAAGGATTGAATAACATTACGGACAGCGATGTAAAACTGTACAAAACCTACAACGAAAATGGAGATGTTGACAAATTTGTACTCGTAGCTTCAAATTTCAGAGTTGCTCGCAAGGTTAAAAATAAATAGTGGTATAGGTTAATTTAATCTTTGTTCAAAGCAATTTACTGCAAATTTTTATGCCAGAAAACAATTCTCTTTTTGCCAAGCAGATAAAAAACGAAGCACGCCGATTAGGTTTTGGCGATTGTGGAATTTCTCGTGCCGAATTTCTTCCCGAAGAAGCTGTGTGTCTGGAAAAATGGTTGCGCTCCAAAAAAAACGGAACGATGAATTATATGGCAAATAATTTTGATAAACGCCTCGACCCTAGCAAGTTGGTAGAAAATGCTCGTTCTGTAATCTCACTAATTCATAATTATCGTCCAAAAGTATCGCAACCACAAAATACTTTTCAGATTGCAAAATTTGCTCACGGCGAAGACTACCACAAAGTCCTGAAAGACAAAATGTTCGCGCTGTTAAAATGGATAAATGAAAACATAAAAATCTGCAACGGACGCGTTTTTGTCGATTCTGCTCCTGTATTAGATAGGGCTTGGGCAAAACGGAGCGGGCTAGGCTGGATTGGGAAAAGCACAAACTTGATAACGCCGGAGTTTGGCTCGTATGTTTTTATCAGTGAGATAATTATCGACATCGAATTGGCTTACGATTTGCCCAACGAAGAAAATTGCGGAGCTTGCAGCCGTTGTATTGATGCTTGTCCAACAGGAGCAATAGTTGAGCCTTATGTTGTTGATGCTCGTAAATGCAACTCGTTTATAACCATAGAAAACAGTGAAGAAATTACAGAATCACAATCGCAAAAACTTGGCAACAATATTTTTGGCTGCGATATCTGTTTAGATGTTTGCCCGCACAATAAAATCACGCCTCCAACTTTAGAGACTCGCTTCCAGCCTACTGACAATTTATTTGGCATGACAAAAGAAAATTGGATAAATCTTTCGCCAGAAACCTTCAATGTATTATTCAAAAAAACACCTGTTCGGAGAGTTAAATACGCTGGCTTGATGCGAAATATCCAAACTATCGCGAAAACAACACCAACATAAAAATAACAGATAAAACAGGTGCGTATAGATAATCGACCTATTTTGCACATTTATTAACATGAATATCAGTACATTCCACCTCCTATCCAATAGCATTATGTGCTTAGTTACGCTTTGAGCAACTATTTTTTGACCTGAGACATTAAAAATCGTAACTTTGTAAAAAGTGAAACATTAAAATATAGAGCCATGAAATTTGTTGATATAAAAAACGATGTAGCGTTTAGGAAAATATTTGGAAATGAGAATAAAAAAGAGATTTTAATTTCATTTTTAAATGCGATACTGGAATTGCCAAAAGGTAAATTGATAAAAAGAATAAAAATCAAGAATCCGTATCAATTGCCAGAAATAAAAAAATTGAAAAGTACGATATTAGATGTACGCGTTACCGACGAAAGAGATATTTCGTATATTGTTGAAATGCAAGTAGAAGAGCATGAGGGTTTTGACAAGCGAGTACAATATTATACTGCAAAACAATACGCTTCGCAAATTAATCGGGGCGATGAATATCCTAAATTAAACCAAGTGATTTTTATTGGGATATTGGATTTTAAATTCTTTGAAGGTAAAGATTATCTTACCAAACATTTGATAATCAATAAAAACACTGGAAAACAAGAACTTAAAGACATAGAATTTAGTTTTATTGAGTTACCAAAATTCAAAAAGAAATTAGACGAGATAAAAACACTTGTTGACAAATGGATTTATTTTATCAAAAATGCAGAAAAATTAGACGTTATTCCGGCAAATGTAAAAGACAAAGGATTAAAACATGCTTACGAAGATGCCAAAAAACATACTTGGTCAAAAGAAGAACTGCACGATTATGATTATTCGGCAATGAGAAAACAAGACGAAAAAGGAAAAAGAACGCTAGCAGAAAAAAAAGCTGCGAAAAAAGGAGAAGAAAAAGGGAGGAAAGAAGGCAGAGAGCTAAGGGAAATCGAAATTGCCAAGGAAATGATAAATGAGG
>JAOZMU010000261.1 GCA_029934165.1 Bacteroidales bacterium | reverse complement strand
TGCATCTGCAACAACTTGATACTCAAGGTGTTATTGAAGTCAGAAACTTGAGTTATTAATTCTTAATTTAGTATATATGCGAAAAGCATTTTTGTTTGTATATTTTCTTTTATTATGTTCCTATACTGTTATAGCTCAGGTGAATAACGAAGCTACAATACTATATGAATCAGATGTAATGAAAGTGAGTAAATCGTTGCCCGAGGGCGTTAAACTATTGCGTGGAAATGTGGTCTTGTCGCAAAAAGACGTGCAAGTGTTTTGCGATAGTGCATATATGAGCGATAAAACAAATTCCTTCGATGGCTACGGAAATGTGAAGGTTTTGAAAGGAGATAGCATCTCCATTATCGGAAAATATTTGCGATTTAATGGTAACACTCGCTATGCACAACTGCGTGATAGTGTGGTGATGACAGATAGTTCGACAACACTCTTCACCGATTCTTTGGATTACAATGTGAAAGAAAATTTCGGATATTTTTTCGAGGGAGGAATCATAAAAGACAGTTCTGCAACTTTGGTTAGTCGCGAAGGCTACTATTTTCCTAACGATAGTCTGTATTCCTTTAAAGATAGCGTCGAAGTACGTAGCGAAAAATACACCATTTACACAGATACTTTGCAATACAATTATAGTTCCGAAAAGACTTTTTTTTTCGGACCTACTCATATAATAAGCGAAGAAAACTTGATTTATTGCGAGAATGGCTGGTATGATGTAGCACACGATATAGCGCAATTCAATGAAAATGCCTATTACAAAAGCAAAGAAAATACGTTATTAGGCGATAGCTTATTTTACGACCGCCAAAATGGGATTGGAAAAGCATTTCGCAATGTCCAATTAATAGACTCTATTGACAATGCTCTTGTTTTCGGGGAAAAGGTTTTTTATGATGAAAAAAGCGAATTTTCGATAGTTACAGAAAAAGCTCTTTTTGTTTTAATTTCCGAAGAAAACGACTCTCTTTTTGTACACGCAGATACTCTGCTGACACAAAAAGATTCGAGTGGGCTACACAAAGAAATTATCGCCTTTCGACACACCAAAATCTTTCGACATGATATGCAATCTGCCTGTGATTCAATGTATTACACATTTTCAGATTCAATAATAAAAATGTTTGGAAAGCCTGTTATGTGGCACGACGTAAATCAGGTATCTGCAAATTATATTGAATTGCACACCAAGGATAATAAACCAGATTCTATGTTATTGCAAGGCACATCGATGGTTGTTTCTAAGCAGGATACCATTGGTTATAACCAGATTAGGGGCAAAAATATGATAGGATATTTTGATGAAAGTGGGCTACGACGCATTGACGTAAATGGCAACGGGCAGACCATCTACTACCCTATGGATGATGGCGAACTGATTGGAATTAACAAATCGGAATGCTCGAATATGATTTTGTTTCTGGAAAATAAAAAAATGCGAAAAATCGTTCTGCTGAATAAACCGGTTTCCACCTTAAATCCACCAGGTTCTCTTTCTGCAAAAGACTTATTTTTAGACGATTTTGAATGGCGAAATTATAACAGACCTTTGAAACGAGATGATGTTTTTGTCTGGAAAAATAATTGACACTAAGTAAGGCAAATCACAAATAAGGTCTAAGACCTAATTTTTATGAAACGTTTAAGCTGTGAATTAACAACTTAGGTTAATAAAAAGCGAAAGAACTTTTGTAATAGTACTTATATTGTGAATTGCCTAAGGAATATGACCTATTTTTCATGAAACGTATTAGCTTGCTATCAGCAACTTACGTTAAGAAAAAGAGAAAGATTCTTTGTAAGAATACTTATAAAAGAGAAAACCCTGACGATTAACACGTCAGGGCTATTTAAGCTCATAAATTTTGGCTTTTCCTCTTGTTCCTAATAAAAAAAGCGAAACTAATATTCTTCTTCATTGAAGAAAAAATCTTCCTTACTAGGATAATCTGGCCAAATATCTTCGATACTCTCGTATGATTCTCCCTCATCTTCAATCTCTTGAAGGTTTTCAATTACTTCAAGCGGCGCACCCGAACGGATAGCAAAATCAATCAGTTCATCTTTGGTTGCTGGCCATGGTGCATCCTCCAGTTTCGAAGCTAATTCAAGTGTCCAATACATAATATAATAGCTTTAATAGTAAATAATAGCTTTAATAGTAAAAAATAAATTAAAAAGTTTACGAATGTAGAAAAAAAAAATGATTAATTCAACAGTAAGTAAATGTACAAAATGAATCAACAATTTCTGAGTTGCTATCAACTTGAATATAAGCCATATAAAATTCTTAATAAATTACATTATGTGCTTAACTTTACAAAAAAAAAGAAAAAAACCTTTTTTTCGTTGATTCTTTTTGTTGAAATACTATCTTTTGTACCCAGTGTAAATTGTTGAAATACCAGCAGTTAAAGGTTTTATTTGCGTTTCGACAAATCCACATTTTTCTAAAATCTCAATAAAACTAATTCCGTCTGGAAAATTATTCACCGAATTTGGCAAATATGTATATGCCGAATTATCTTTAGAAATAATTTTGCCACAAAAAGGTAATATCCTCTTAAAGTAGAACTTATAGACATTTCTTATCGGAAATCGCTTAGGTTTCGAGAATTCGAGAATAACAACTTTTCCACCCTTTTTTAGAACACGAAAAATTTCTGATAAGCCTTTTTCTAAATTCTCAAAGTTTCGCACTCCAAAAGCAACAGTTACAGCATCAACAGAATAGCTGTCAAATTTTATATCTTCGGAATCGCCCTTCGAGAGTTCAACTATGTTGGATAAATTTAATTTTCGGATTTTTTTCCTGCCAATTTCAATCATTCCTGCCGAAATATCAATGCCGTATATTTTTTCCGCTTTTAATTGTCGAGCAGTTTCAATAGCAAAATCTCCGGTGCCAGTAGCGACATCAAGAATTATTTGGGGGCTATCTTTTTTCAGCAGAGAAATTGCTTTTCGTCGCCAAAGTCTATCTATTCCAACGGATAAAAAGTGGTTCAGAAAATCATAGCGCGGAGCTATATTATCGAACATCTGTTCTATTTGATTCTTTTTTGTGTCGCCAGAATCTTTATACGGAGTTGTCAATTTCTAATGTTTTGAATGGAAAGTGTTATACTAAGTACTCTTAATAAACAGCCAAAAGAGCTTTTATTAAAAGTAGCTATTATACCTTAAATATCTATTTTTCAATAATATGCGATAAAGCATTATTGTATTCCTTTGTGGCATCTCTAATAAAACCATATGATAAATCGTCGATGCGCATTTCGCCTTTGGTTACGTGTCCGAGTGTCGAAAATGGAAATTTCTTTTCAATCATAAAGTCCACAAAATCAATCTCTTTAGCTGGAGAAACAGAAACAATTATTCGGTTCTGAGACTCGCCAAAAAGAAAAGCATCGGTGCGGTGTTCTGCATCTGCCGTAATATCAAAACCTAACCGATTTGGCATAGAACAGTCGATAAGTGTTTTAAAAATCCCTCCACTCGCAACATCATGAGCCGAGCTAACAAGCCGTTTATCAATCAGTTCTGCCAAAATCTGTTGCAAATAAAATGCCGTCTTCAAGTCAAAATGTGGTGGCGGTGTGTTTTCAATTCCGTGATAAGTTGCCAGATATTCCGAAGATGAAATATCATCAGTACTTTCGCCTATCAGATAAATCATGTGTCCTTTTCCTTTGAAAGAAATTGTTGTGTGGTTATTTTTATTTTTTATCACACCAACCATTCCAATTATTGGAGTTGGAGCTATGTTATGTTCTGAAAATTCACTGTCCGTAAAATTACTAAAACTAAGATTATTACCCAAAGACGGTATATTATATTGCAGTTCGGCATCATGCAAACCTTCGATAACTTGATTGAAATCCCAACAAACTTCTGGCGAGTTTAAATTCCCAAAATTAAAATGCTGGAACATCGCAATAGGTTTTCCACCACAACAAATAATATTTCTAAAAGCCTCAGATAGAGCTATTTCAGTGCCTCGTTTTGGGTCAGCTTTTAGGTATCGCGGGTTTCCGGCTACGGACATCATGAGAGCCATATCCGTGTTTTTTATGTTTATTACTGCCGCTTCCGAAGGAAAATTTGAAGTCAAATTAATCGTTCCAACCGTAGAATCGCACTGCTGGTCAAACCATTTGCGCGAAGCCAAATTTGGGTTTTTAATCATTTTCCAAGCTATCTCGCGCAAATCTTTAGGTTCTGGAATCGCGTCAATATCAAAGCCTTTTGTGCGTTCATACGATGGAGCTTCTTTTTTTTCTTTTACATAAGAAGCAAGGTCATAATTAACCATCAAGGTCTCAATAGGCAAATCTACTATCTTTTCGCCATTGAATTTTACGCAGATATTTGGCTCAGTAGTTGTTTTACCTAATTCCGAAAATGTTACATCCCACTTTTCAAAAAGCTCAACGAGCGAGTTTGTTTTTTCTGGCGCAACCGCAATAAGGATACGTCCGGGCGTTTCCGAAAAAAGTAAATTCGCAATATTTGTTTGTAGCAGCGTGTGATGTATATTTTCGAGCGAAATTTTTATGCCAGACTTTATTGTTTGCGCAATTCTTGGTAGTGCATTTGCTAAACCACCATCGCCAATATGTTGAAAATATAAAGCAACTCCTTCATTATAAGCCTCTAAAACCATTTCCGTAAGAAGATTTTCTTGCAGCGCATCAGTCTCAAATGTGGGTAGCAAATCCTTTGGCATATTTTCTGGCGAATTTGCAATTTCATCGACAATCTTCTTTATTTGGCTATTTCCTGTTTCTGCGCCAGCTAAAAATACAACAATACCATCTTTTTTTGTCAGTGATACTTGTGGTAATTTAGTTGAAATACCTATCGAAAATGTATTTATTATCGGATTATTGTTGAAAGTTTCATGAAAAAAGACATCATTTTTCAAAGTAGGAATATTCAATACATTGCTGTATTCGCCCGAACCTCTAAGTGTTGCCCTCATTGCATTTTGGACATTTTCGTTGCTTGGCACACCAAAACGGTAAATCCCGATTTGCCCAATCGGACGAAAACCATTTGTGTATAATTTACGGTGAGCAGCACCAACAACAGCTCCTGCACCTTCGTATGGTAATGTGGACACTAACCTATTGTGCGACTGCATATTAATCATACAATAAAGGTCGTCAGTTATCTTAACTGCGGTTTTATTCTGTGGAGTATAAACAAATTCGCTATCTTTCTCCGAAAGTTTTTTAAGCCACTGATTACTATACTTATACGTACTTTTTTCAGACCAAAAAGACTCAAAAATCTCCGTCTCTAACGAATTTGGCACTCTACCCAAATTCTTTTCAATCTGCTGAAACTCTTCGGGTAACAACCCTTTATTAGTTTTTTTAGTTATTAATTTGTTTTCTGACATAATTTTATAATTTTTCAAAAAGCTTTTTCATAAGTTGAGAATCAAATTATCAAAGCAATATGTTTATTTTTTAGTGTCCCGCACTTTTTATATTGAGCTAATTAAGTACTCTTAGTAAAATGAATTTAATAAAGTAAGCCATTAAAATTCCTAACTAAAACTAAATCAGGCGTAAGCAAAATTATTAATTATTAATTTTCCATTACTTA
>JAOZMU010000260.1 GCA_029934165.1 Bacteroidales bacterium | reverse complement strand
TATTGAACCAAACAGAAAATTTATTAACCAACAACGTTCTACCATAGAACCAATATGTTTAATAAAGTAAGCCATTAAAATTCTTAACTAAAACTAAATCAGGCGTAAGCAAAATTATTAATTATTAATTTTCCATTACTAAGTTAAATATGTTTTATATTTTTGATTAAAACAAAAATCAAATTAACCAATACCAGTTTTGCTATTTATAACCGTTTATCAGTTGAATAGCAAATTTATACGATAAACAATAAAATTATGTTCAAAAAAAGCAAACCTTACAACGAATTACCTTTATTACCAACTAATCAAAACATTCAAACACAGGCTGTTTTAAAGAAGGTTAATCTGGCAAACAAAGCATTGGCAGAACTTAAAGGATTGATAAAGAGCATTCCCAATCCAAAAATTTTGCTTAATACCTTTACAATTATGGAGGCAAAAGCAAGTTCGGAAATTGAAAATATTTACACAGTTGATATTGATTTACATGAAGCTTTTACTTCCCGAAAAAAAGTAAACGATGCTCATATTAAGGAAATACTCCAATATCGAGAGGCACTGGAGCATGGCTACAACCAATTATGTTATGAGCTAAAAGCCTTAAAAGACGAAAAATTTGCCGAATTATCGGGAGTAAATAAAGATGAATTGTTTAATTTGGAATTACTATCGAAAATTGCGCATACATTTACAAAAATTACTGAAAAAACTCGGTCGGAAGAAGCAGTAATAAAAACCGATAACAATAAAAAATACTGTCCACCTTCGCCCGAATATATTGAAGAAAAACTAGATAACCTTTTACAATATATTCATAGTGAAGATAATAGTATTGATTCGCTAATAAAACTGGCAATAATTCATTATCAGTTTCTGGCAATTTATCCATTTAGCGATGGAAATGGCAGAACTGCCAGAATTTTAAATATCCTGTTTCTTGTTTACAAAGAACTTCTTGATTTTCCGGTTATTTATTTGAGTAAATTTATAATCGACAACAAAAAAGAATACAATAAAAAAATAAGCGATGTAACGCTTAAAAACAAGTGGGAAGACTGGATTTTGTTTATGCTCGAAGCAATTGAAAAATCTGCTATCGACACAAAAAATAAAGTTGAAAAAATTCGTCTGCTAATCGAAAAAACAACAAATTTTGCACGCCGAAAACTGCCAGAAGTTATGTATTCTAAAGATATTATTGAGTTAATTTTCTTCAAGCCATATTCAAAAAGAAAATATTTGATAAATGCAGGATTTGCAAAAGACTGGAACGCAACAATTTATCTTGATGAATTGGTAAAAATAGGCATTCTTGAAAAAAGAAAAGTAGGAACAGAAAATCTTTATTTGAATGTTGAATTATATGAAATATTGAAACAGTTTTAAGGTTTAATATTGAATTGGTATAAAAACTCAATAAATACACCGAGTAAAAAATTATTGTTTTCTTTGCGTACCGATGTTAATTTATACTCATTAAGCGGTCAAGCCATAATGAAAATCGACAGTTTGAACAATTTTTAGTATATTTGCCTTTTGTCAAAAATTAGACTAATAAAAAATTTATAACAATATGAGTTTCAAACGATACCTAATAACTTCGGCTCTTCCTTATGCAAATGGTCCTATCCACATTGGACACCTTGCAGGCGTTTATGTTCCATCGGATATTTATGCGCGCTATTTGCGACTACGAAAAAAAGATGTTGTATGGGTCTGTGGGTCAGACGAACACGGAGTTCCAATAACACTAAAAGCACGAAAAGAAGGAATTACTCCTCAAAATGTTGTCGATAAATATCATAAAATCAACAAAAAATCGTTCGAGAATTTTGGAATTTCGTTCGATATTTACTCGCGAACAAGTAATAAAATACACCACGAAACAGCGTCAGATATTTTTAAAACCATCAATGAAAAAGGTGGTTTTATTGAAAAAATAACAGCACAATACTACGACGAAAAAGCAAAACAATTTCTTGCAGACCGCTATATTAAAGGCACTTGCCCGCATTGTGCCTACGAGGAAGCCTACGGCGACCAATGCGAAAAGTGTGGCACATCGTTGAGTTCGTTGGAATTGATTAATCCAAAATCGGCTATCAGTGGCAGTGCGCCAACTTTGCGCGAAACAAAACACTGGTTTTTACCTCTTGATAAGCACGAACCATTTTTACGCGAATGGATTTTGGAACAAAACAAGCATTGGAAATCAAATGTTTACGGTCAATGCAAATCGTGGTTAGATGCCGGATTACAGCCACGTGCCGTTAGCCGCGACTTGAGCTGGGGCGTGCCCGTACCTGTAGAAAATGCCGAAGGCAAAGTTCTTTATGTTTGGTTTGATGCACCTATCGGTTATATCTCTGCTACTAAGGAACTTACACCAGACTGGGAAAAATATTGGAAAGACAAAGAAACCCGAATGATTCACTTTATTGGCAAGGATAACATTGTGTTTCACTGCATTATCTTCCCGAGTATTTTGAACGCTGAGGGAAGTTTCATTTTGCCAGAAAATGTGCCAGCAAACGAATTTTTGAATCTCGAAGGCGATAAAATTTCTACCTCTAAAAATTGGGCTGTTTGGCTGCACGAATATCTCGAAGATTTTGAAGGAAAACAAGACGTTTTGCGTTATGTTTTAACCAGCAATGCGCCAGAAACTAAGGATAACGATTTCATGTGGAAAGATTTTCAGGCACGCAACAATAATGAGTTAGTTGCCGTGTTGGGGAATTTCGTAAACAGAACTATGGTACTGACAAACAAGTACTTTGGTGGAATTGTTCCAGAAATTTCGGCAACAACCGAATATGATAAAAAAACTCTCGACGAAATGCCTATTATCCGTGGCAAAGTAGAAAAAAGTATTGAAAATTTCCGTTTTCGCGAAGCACTAAAAGAAGCGATGAACTTGGCACGACTTGGCAATAAGTACTTGGCAGACAGCGAACCATGGAAACTTTTCAAAACAAATCCACAGCGCGTCAAAACGATAATGAATATTTCGCTGCAAATTACAACAAATTTATCCTTAATTATTGAGCCTTTTTTACCCTTTACGGCAGAAAAACTGCGTAATATGTTACAAATTAGCGCAATAGATTGGGAAAAAATTGGTTTGGATAATTTGTTAAAAGTAGGACACCAAATTAAAAAACCAGAGTTACTATTTGAGAAAATCGAGGATAAAACAGTTGCCGAACAAGTAGCAAAATTAGAGATTGCAAAAAAAGCTCGATTAGCTGATAATGCGAAAGTTACACCTGCAAAAGAAAATATTTGTTTCGACGATTTTGCAAAATTAGACATTCGTACAGGCACGATTTTGGAAGCTAAAAAAGTGCCAAAAACAAAAAAACTTTTAGAGCTAAAAGTCGATACTGGAATTGATACGAGGACTGTTGTTTCCGGCATTGCCGAGTTTTACAAACCAGCCGAAATCGTTGGCAAACAGGTTAGTATAGTTATAAATCTTGCACCCAAAAAGCTAAAAGGAATTGAATCTCAAGGAATGGTTCTCATGGCAGAAACGCCTGATGGCAGACTTGAATTTATCCGCCCGACTACCAAAATTAATAACGGTTTGGAAATAAAATAATACCAAACTGGCATGGCGATGTAACAAATAAGTTTTTGATAACCAGATAATTACAGCAAATTATTTATACATTTTGATAACAATTTAGCATAATAAAAAAACAAAAAGCTGCCTCAGGAAACTAAGGTAGCTTTTTAAAATAAGTGTGTTTTTTTTAGTGTTTAAAATGTCGCATCGTAGTGAAAATCATAGCAATACCAGCTTCATTTGCAGCATCTATTGACTCTTGGTCGCGAACAGAACCACCAGGCTGAATAATCGCTGTGATGCCCGCCTTTGCTGCTGCTTCGACAGAATCGTGAAACGGAAAAAATGCGTCCGATGACATAACACTACCTTTGGCGCGATTGCCAGCTTGCCGAATAGCATTTTCCAATGACCAAATACGGCTAACTTGTCCCTGACCAATTCCTGTTGTCGTTTTGTCTTTTGATAGCGCAATACCGTTAGATTTCACGTGCTTAACAGTTTTCCACGCAAACATCAAATCTGCAATTTCTTCCTCAGATGGTTTTCTTATCGTTACAACTTTCCAATCATCTGGAATTAATTTATTATCAGGCTGTTGAAGTAACATTCCGCCTAAAACAGTTTTTGCTTTATAAGCATTATTATCTCTTTTTAGAATATTCGTAAGTTTTAGCAAACGGATATTTTTCTTTTTAGAAAGAATCTCAAATGCCTCGTCTGTAAAATCTGGCGCAACAACAACTTCCAAAAATATTTTGGACATCATCTCCGCTGTTTCCTCGTCGATAGGTCGATTTGCCGCTACAATTCCGCCAAATATCGAAACCGAATCGGCATCGTAGGCTCGTTTAAATGCTCCAGAAATTGTTTCGTCGCTGCCAATTCCACAAGGATTTGCATGTTTCACAGCAACAACAGTTGGCTCTTCAAATTCCTTCAAAGCCTCAATTGCACCATCAGTGTCGCCTATATTATTGTACGACAGCTCTTTACCGTGCAATTTTTCGGCATTAGCCAAAGTTCCACTAGTCTCCAAAACTTGATTATAGAAAGCAGCCTTTTGATGTGGATTTTCGCCATAACGAAGGTCTTGTTTTTTCTCGAATGTCATTGTTATTGTGTCGCCAAATTCAACGCCTAATTTCTTATCGAAGTAGTTAGAAATCAGCGTATCATAGTGGCAAGTATGCCGAAAAACATTAGCAGCCAAATATTCTTTCGTTGCTGCCGATGTTTCGCCAGATGCCTCTAACTCCTTTAAAACCAGACCATAATCATCAGGACACACAACAACATTAACAAACCGATAGTTTTTTGCAGCCGACCGAATCATTGTCGGACCACCAATGTCGATATTTTCGATGATTTCCTCGTGAGAAACTCCTTCTTTCAGAATAGTTTGCTTGAAAGGATACAAATTACAAACAACCATATCAATAGGCTGAATATCAAGCTCTTTCATCGTTTCTTGATGTTGTACATTGTCCCGAATTGCAAGAATTCCACCCTCAATATTTGGATGAATCGTTTTAACACGACCATCAAAACATTCGGGAAATTGCGTAACATCAGAAATTCCTATTACATTAATTCCGGCAGCTTTAAGAGCTTTCGCCGTTCCACCTGTCGAAATTATTTCCCACCCAAGACCGACCAATTTTTCAGAAAATTCAACAATTCCAGTCTTATCAAAGACACTAATTAAAGCACGTTTCATTCTTTTTACGTATTATAAAATGAGTAAAAATAACTATAAATAAGCTCACTTGTAAAAGTATTTATTTTTTACGATTATCAACCTTATTTTTATTCAGCTTTTTTTTGGTTTTATCCTTCATTACCGAAAATCCAAACCGACCAACTTGTTTGCCAAGTTCGTAATAATGCCCATGCAAATAAGCCAAAGGATTACTATCAATTAAGCTAAATTTATTAGTATCATCGTCCAAATAATCATGATGCGCAGATACACCCACAACCTCGGCAATAAACATATCATGCGAACCAAGTCGCTTAATATCAATCACTTTGCACTCAATACTAATAGGCGACTCCGCAATTATTGGCGCATCAACATTTTTGGCTGGTTCAGC
>JAOZMU010000259.1 GCA_029934165.1 Bacteroidales bacterium | reverse complement strand
AAAGTTCTCGGAATACCAATAATTAAATACAAACACCAACCAAAGTTGACGACTGTTGTCTTGTTTTTTCGATAAATGATTAGTCAATAGGTTGTTTATTAGGCTTTTATTTAATAAATTATGACTAAAATATTTATCTTCGCATAGAGTATTTTGAATGAACTTGCTTTCGCGAATCCATAATGAAACAGGAACCGAAAAACCGCGTTTTTTTCGAGAAATAATCTCTGCTGGTAAATATTTTCCGGCAATTTCTTTGAGATATGCCTTTGTTTTAAAATGCTTTATTTTGTATTTATCGGGCAGGCTTAAAACAATGGGAACTAAGCGATAATCAAGAAATGGCACACGGGCTTCAAGCGATGCTTGCATACTTGCGATGTCAACTTTTTTTAAAATATCTTCTACCATATAGTTATGAATATCAGCAACTTGAATATCAAACAAATTGTCAGATTCTTGTGTTTGAACAATTCGCTCATCGTCCAAGAAAAATTGCCCTAGTAGTTCCTTTCTAAGTTTACTGTCGTAGGTAGCCATCCAATCGAAATGTCTTTTTACACGGTTTTTACTTCTGTTACGCGTGAAACGCCTAAGTTTAAATAGCATGGTTACTTTTTTGTCGGACGCTGGCAACAACCCGACAACAAAATTTATTGGGCGCAGAACAAAAGACGGAATAAACTTAGCTATTTTGTGGGCTTTATAAGTGTCGTAACCACCAAAAATTTCATCGCCGGCATCGCCAGACAAAGCTACAGTTACGTATTTTTTGGTTATTTTTGCAAGTAAAGCCGTCGGAAGCACCGAGGAGTCTCCAAACGGTTCGTCTAAGTTTTTGATTACATCTTTGATGAAATCTTCTTTTATCTCCAGATAATCAACATGATGGCTTGTTGAAATATGCTCGGCAACTTTTTTGGAATACGAAACTTCATCGTATGATTTTTCCTTAAAACCTATCGAAAAAGTTTGGAAATTGTGAGTGTTTTTCGCCACAATTGCAGAAATAAGGCTTGAGTCAATGCCACCAGACAAAAATGCACCGACTGGAACATCGGCTAAAAGTCTTTTTTCTACGGCATCAACAAGCAAGCCTTCAACCGTTTCTAAGCGTCGTTTTAGGGGAAGGGATTTTGCTTTATTAACCTCTATTTCAAGGTTATAATATTGAATTAACTCGAATTTTTTGTCAATATATGTTGCCGAGTGTCCTGCTAATAGTTTTTTTACACCTGTATAAATTGTTGTATCGCCTCCAATATATTTTTGATAAAAAAACCAATTTATTGCCTTTTTATCAATCTTATAATCTGCACTATAACACTTAATAGCTTTTAGTTCGGAAGCAAAAATAAATCTGTCTTTATCAATAAAATAATATAACGGTTTTATTCCAAATCTGTCGCGGGAAAGAAAAAAACTATTATTTTGACTATTATAAATGCAAAAAGACCACATTCCGTTAAATAGTTTTACGCAACTTTCGCCAATTTCTTCGTAGGCATGCAAGATAATTTCGGTGTCAGATTGAGAATTAAAAACATGACCTTTTAATGAAAGTGTTTGTTTAATCTCCTCAAAATTATAAATTTCGCCATTAAAAACAATCGTAAAGTGCTTATACTGCATTGGTTGTGCAGCATTATCGGTTAAATCTATAATTGAAAGTCGTCGGTGTCCGAGCGAAACTTTTTCTGCAACAAAATGCCCATCTGCATCGGGACCGCGATGCTTTATTGCATCGGTCATATTACGCACTAAGTTTTTATCAGCCCAATTAAAACCTGCAATTCCACACATATTTCAATTTTTTTTATTGTTACTTATCACTTTTTTATATTCAGTTAGATACTTTTTTGCAACGTTAGACCATTTCATTTCTAACGCCTTTTTTCGCGATTGTTGTCCATGGGTAGTTAACAATTCGGGGGTTCGTAAATATGTCGTAATTACTTCATTGATAGCAGTTTCATTTGCTGGTTCGATAAGAAAACCATTGTCAGAAATCAATTCTGTTGCACCGCCGACATTGGTAGATAAAATCGGTAATCCGCTTGCCATTGCCTCAAGCACTGCATTGCTCATGCCTTCGTTTAATGATGTAAGTGCAAATAAATCAGCCTGTTGAAGTTGTTTTGCTATTTGTTTATGCTCTAATTTACCCAAAAATTCGACATTAACATTTTTACTTTGAGCCAACGCTTGAAGGCTTTCTTTTTGATTTCCATCTCCGATAAGAATTAATTTAGTATTTGCAACACCATTTAGCGCATTGATTAAATAATTATATCCTTTGCGAGCTATCAACCGACCTGTCGAAATAATAGTGAATTTTGTGTTTGTTTCTTTCTTTTTTGGCGGACAAAAAAAATCGGTATCAACGCCATTATAAATAATGTCGATTTTTTGATTTGGGGAAGTCTTGAGTGCCAAATCTTTAAGACCTTGCGAATTTGCAATAACGCTACCTGCCTTTGACCAAATGCCTTTACTAAGCCGTGCAAAAACCAACCTATCTAACTTTGCAAACCGTTGATTATAAAAAGGTACATCGCTTCCTCGCAAAGAAACGATGTACGGTAGCGAAAACTGTCGAGCAATAAATCCTGATGGTATCCCAAAAAATGCGTGAACTAAATCGAATGGCTTGGTTTTTAATAATTTACGAATGTACCAAAATGATTTCCATGAAAACGATAATAAATCTTTATTGCTTTGATAATGAATATTTCCACGTTTTCCGATGTCAATAAAATGAATTTTGGTGTTTTTTTTGTCTTGAACATAGAAAGAGTTGATAGATGATGTAACAAGCTCTATTTCAATATTATCCATTTTTTTAAATTCGCGTAGAATAAATTTGGTGGCATTGCCAGCTCCTCCACCAAGAGGTGGATATTCGTAATTTATAAGCAGTATTCTCATATAGACAATAATTTGAAAATAAACCATTTACCCTAATTTGGGTTGAATTTAAAATGGTGAATTGGTGCATATTTTGTGTCGCCGTCTTCAAGTACAGATTGCAACAACATTTGACCATTGTTATAAACTTGTTTGATTTGGTTTTCTGGCAGAAAATACTCATAAATTCTTATATCTTGAGACAATCCCAATAAATCTACAATTCCAAATACTGGTGAAAATTCAAGATTTTGTGCGTATTGCTCACTTAATGCCTTGACACCGTTGATGTAAAAATTCCATTTTGCACCTTTTTTTCCGCTCTCTTGCTGCCAAACAAAATGCAGCCATTTTCCTTGTTTTGTGTTGATTGCTTGTGTTTTATAGCATTTTTCTGTGCCATTTATACGATAACACAAACTGATACCATTTTTTAGATTGTCATCAATAAAATCAAATCTAATTCCGTTGAGACTATCGCCAATAACAATTGGTGCAGATTTTATCTCTGGTTTCATCCAAAACATAAAAGTTTCACCTCTTCGCATGTGTAAATTTACGTTGGTATTAATTGCCCTGTTGAATGATTTTTCATCTATTACACTTGGTGGAATCATTGTTGAGTCGTAATAATAAACTTCAACATTTGTGCTATTAATTCCTGTACCACTGTGCTTTACAAAAAAATTGCGAACAAATTTAATAATAGGATATTGAATGTGATAAGATTTTGGAATACTCCACGTAATCCAACCCTTTTTGTGTTTTTTAAGGTCGGTTATGAATTGTTGAATTGAGTATTTAGACTCATTCAGCATATTGATATTTTTTACTTTGCTCATAACATTTTGCAAATAGAAAGCTCTTAAATATTGTCCAAAAACAGCGTCATTAGATTTTGCATTTTCGTTGATTACTTTATATGCTTCACTATAATGCGGAAAAACTTTATTGTCGTTAAGAACTCTATCATTGCCCTGAATACCAGAAATTATTGATAATACAACAATAAAAAGTAGTGCAAACCAATAAATAAATTTGTGATATAATGACTTCATTATCAACAAATAGACACCAACTACAACAAAAATAACCAAAGGAGCTATATGTGAAATGTATCTATACGCAACACCCTTATACTCAATAATATAAACAAATAAAATTACTGTTATTGCAATGGGAAAAAGGAAAAAAGCAAGTTTTGTTTTAAGTGGTTTGTTTGTCAGCGTAAACATCAAAAAAACGGACATAAAAGCAAGTATTACTCCTGTATTTGTCATAAATGGGGCTTGAAAAAGAAATTCGATGTATTGATATGCTCTATTTTCAAAAAATGTAATTTCCATATTTGTCCAACCGCTTAATGAATTTAGGTATATTCCACCCGTAATAACTCCAATTATTGTCGCTAGAATAAAATTGTACCAATATTTCTTTTCTTTTGTCGTAATGGATAAATAAAACAAGAGTAAATATACTGCAATTAATATAACGATTGAATTTACGTGAATTATGAAAGAAAATAGTGCAAACACAAGAGCAGCAAGAAAATATAATAAGTTGAAATTGAAGAACTTATTAACAAATTTAGTGATTTTTTCGTTAATAATTTTATATTTATTTGTGCCGGTCAAAGCACGAAAAAACAGATAAAATGTAGTAAAAGTTAAAGGAATAAGTATTGAGTACATTCTAGTCATCCGAAAAAGGTGTATGAAATAGAACTCACTAATAACTACAAGTGCCACTAAGCCAGCCACTTCGAGACTTCCGAACCATGTCAACAGTAACCAAAAAAAGAGAACATAAAAAATAACCCCAAAAACTACAGAAACAATCCGCGATGACCACTCGGAAATGCCGAAAACTTTGTAAGACTGGGCAATTAGCCAGGTGTGTGGGTAGGCGCGCGAATATGGAGTTTCGGAAATTTCGTTTTCTATGAAATCCCATTTTTTAAACTCTCCTGTTTCTGTATATCCTTTGGCTGTTGCAACTACCTGATACTCATCGCTCCATAAGTCTTGTTTTCCCAAATCGTGTCCATAAATAAACATTGTCAGCAGCAGCCCAATAAAAAAGATTAAAATAGCCTTAATTCCCTCTCTATGAAATAGTTTTGATAATGCTCCTACGCAAAATATTTTTGATATTTTTGGGTGTTTTTGAACGAAATTTTTATCTGAAATTATTTGGTTTTCGGTTTTTTGATTAATGGAATTTATTGTCGAATTAATCTTATTTTTATTAATTATTATCATCACTCCTCCGAACATTACTGAAGGAATAATTGCGAATTTTTGAAATATTTTTAATTGATTCACTAACTCGAAAGATGTTATATTCCAATATGTTAGCAACGATAAAAGTCCTATACTTAAATTGAAAATTAACAATGCGAGGAAGACATAGAGTACAATTTGCTGCGATATTTTTTTGCCAATTGTAAGTGCATAAACAAAAAGCAAAAATGGGACTAAAAAAGCAAAAAGCAAAAATGGAGTTTTTGACATTGATGCCTCTATTAAAGTGCTTATTGTGGGCATTGCTGCAAAACAGGCTATTAATGAAACTATCGCACTAATAATAATTAGTACAGATAATTTTTTCTTTCCTTGGTTTTTTGTTTCCTTTGTTTTGCCTTTAACTTGCTCATTTTTTGTTATATGGCGTTTTTGTTTCTTTTTACTCATATCGTAACTTAATTATTAAAGGGTAACTTTGGTATAAACCGAGGCCACTTTTGATGAAAAAAATTTATATATTT
>JAOZMU010000258.1 GCA_029934165.1 Bacteroidales bacterium | reverse complement strand
CTCATTGCTCTTCAAAATGATAGAACAATGAGTTTTTAGTTAAGGAATAGCTGCAACAATCAAGCTCACAATTGCTTTGTTCTTTTTATCAAAAAAAGACAATAATTTTTGGCAGAAATTCGTGTTTTCCATAATTTGTCTGATTAACAAAGGATTATACGTTTTTCTGCCTCGTTTTATTGTTTTTTAGTCAACTTTTTTTTATTTTTGTCCAAAGTCTAATTCAGTACACCAATCAAATAATTTTTTGGTGTCTGTTTTATCAAAATTATATCGCCTGTTGTTATACCCATAGAAGTTTCCTAAACTGAATGTGTCAAACGAAAAAGTAAAACCATATTCTTTTGCATATTCATCACACAAATTTTGCAATTGTTCGTATCCTGTTTTTTGTAATATTTTTGACGCTTCTGTTTTACTGCCGATTGGATTCAAATCCCATTTTGAAATAACAATTTTAATAGCATTTATCTTTTCTAAAACCCCATTTTGTTCCAATGTTCTCAAAGAAGAAATTAATATGTTTTTTTGTCTTATATCATGAAAATCATATACTATGCCTGCATAATCAACTACCAAAACAAATATTTTCTTATTATTGTTAGATAGCAATTCGTTGATAAGGGGTGGGATTTCTGTGCGATTATTTGGAATTGCTGAATTATCTTCAAATTGACAAAAAACCTCACCGCTCATTTCTATAACATTTATCGGGTGTTTTTGATTGTTTACACTCAAAAAATCACATTCAAAAAATTGCAAAACATCCGAAGATGTCGCTTTTGCATGCGCCTCCTTTTCAATTGTTTCATATAAACTGTTTAAGTATCTATTTGCAGAATCTCGATTTGACAAATGCTCTAATCGCACACTATTAATTCCGTAATAAACCAAGCCAGCTATCATCATAGATTTTCCTGCCCCGGAATACCAAAGAAATATAAATCTGTTTTATTTTCGGGCAAAGGGTAGTAGTCTCGCCAAAGATAAAACTCTACTTCAATAGTTCTTGGTACAATTTTATTATACTCGTCTTTTGGAATAAAATCCTGTATCTGAAAATCTTCTATTTCACCATTATCTAAAAGAGAAATCATGGTATCTACATCATATTTTCTTTCTTGAATATTTTTTATGTGAATTTTCAGAATAACTTCCTCCAACAACTGCTTGCGCTGCTTCAATAATTCAAGCCTTTTTTGTTTCTCTTCTGTCATTTGGTTTAGTTTATCTCGATTGCCAAGTCCGTGCTTGCCCAAAAATCTTCGTGGCTGCGAATTTTTAGTTTTGTTTCTTCGTGAATTACGAACTTAGCAAATTTAGAGTATTCAACAAAGGTTTCGTTATATTGCTGATAATCTGATTCTTGCAGGTTTTCTTTCAATGCAGCCAAAAACTCGTCCTTTGTTTTATATTCATCGTTTTTGAATATATGCAACGCATCCATAACCAAACTTGGTATGCCAATATCCTCCAAATCTTTGTGTTTTTCGGAAGATAGTTTGTAGTAAGTGCCTTTATAATCCAGATGAGCGGCTTTAAATGCAAAAACAGCTTTTTTGTCTGTGTTGTCAAAAACAATTTTGGTGTCAAACTCCTGTTTATTTTTCAAAGTAACATCGCCCGTTGTGTTCTTTTTTGCATCGGCAACATTAAATTTAACTAAATCGTTGTTGCTGTCGAAAAACTCAACGCTAAAATTATGTGTCATTGCAATTTCAAAAATCACGTACAAGTCATTGTTAATCATATCTTTGTAGTGTGTTGCACCTTTATTTATTTTTCCGTCGTTTACAAACTTGCCCAACAACTCCGTCGAAAAAGTGTTGATAATGGTTTTGTCAAAAGAGAAATTTGCTTTTACTGCACTTTTAAACAATGCATCGAATTTAAAACTTCCTTTCAATGTTTTGAGTATTTTTTTTGTGTGTTTTATCGCAGCACCTGCTTCCATCTCTTTGACATTGTTTTGGCTAAACGTATCCGAAACAATGTCTTCAAAATTTACGGGCAAAACAATGTTTTCATTTTCAAAAAACATGTCTATTTCGCCAATTTTATTTAACAAAAGGCTTTCGTTCGTTAGCTTATCGGAAATTTGCTCAAAGAAATTGCGGTTTTCAACTCTAAGCACGTCAAAAATTGATATTCCGGAATTTGCTTTGGCAACTATGCTAAAGCCCTCGCTGAGTAAATAGTTTCTTAAATCGTTTTTGCTCATAAGTTCCATTATTTGAATAGGTTTTCACTGTTTGAAATCATGTTTCCGTCTTTGTATAATTCGGGAATTTGAAATTGATGTTTTGTTTGTCTTCTGATTAAAAGGTTGTTACGCTCGCTGTGTAAATAAAGGAGTCCTTTTAAGAACGCCTGTTCAATGTCGTAATTTGTTTTTAACTCCGTATAAAATCCCTTTGAAAACTCTATTGCCGCTTTGGGTTCTAAGATTGCATCATTATGCCCGATTGCGTAAGTTGCAAAAGTCGAGGCTATTTGAGCAAATTCGGCAGAATGACAAACATTAAAAACAATACAGTTTAATTTTATTTTGTTGTTTTTGAGCAGGTTAATCCAAACTTTCAAATCTTCGATACCAACAATCTCCCAAAACATCAATAACGTGTTGCTTAGTAAATTTACCGTTCTCTTCCTGAACTTTGTAATCCAGAATATCGTAAATGGTATCGCAAACATATTTGGGGTTGATGAAAACCGTATCTCGCAATATGCTTTCTTTTGGCAATTCTTCATCATACCCAAAATACAAAATTACGCCCGTGTCGTGCAGATATTGAGTGAGTATTTTCATGCGCTCTGCTGTCATTTCTGCTTTGGCTTCATCATAGCAAAACTTTTCGTAAGTTTCCCAATTCCAGATATTTTCGTTTTGTTTTTGGCGAATGGCTTCGCGTATATTGGCAATATAAAGCTGTATTTCTTTTCCTGTGGCGGCTTTTTGCAATTCATCAATTAAATCTTGTTTAAAATCGTTGAATTTCCGCCAATGCTTTTTATTGGTTTCCTTTTCCTCAAAAGCATTTTTTATACTGATGTGATAATCTCCTGTAACTGCAAAATCCTTTTGTAATTGGTCGTTGGTCGGTTCTGTTTCGTTGCCTGCTTCGTCTATCTTGTTTTGCACCATGAATATTGGGCTTAAACCAGACAGGTTTTGAAAACCTGTCTGGTTTGGTCTGTCGTATTTCCTGATTAACTTCAACCAATACGAATAATCATAATGCTGTAAATCTTTTATTTCAGCTTTTTCTTTGCCTGAAATTTTAATTTCCGTAGGAAACAAATCGCTTTTGTTTTTACATTTTTCCCAAAGCAGTACATAAACTGAATTGCTCGTAAGAAACAACCTATGCGTAGCATGATAATATTCCTGTCCACCAAAATCCCAGATGTTAACGTTTAGTTCTTTATCTTCAAAAGGCTTCCAGCGTTTTATGTTTATGCCGTGAGTGGAATTATTGGTTTCTTTATATTCGCCTGTCATTAAAAAGTTTAGCAAAGAAGTTTTGCCAGCTGTGGTGTTGCCTGTTAGGATTAGTTTTATTTCGTGATTATCTGCCTTGGGGCTGTTGAACCAGTCTTTTATAGCTTGTTTTCCTTGTTTTACTATTTCTATGGGTGGGGTTTCTATGGGATTACCGTATAAATTTAAACCAGAACCATCTTCCTTCCAAATAATATCCACAAGAAATTGCGTAATCCATTTCGGCAATATTTTGATTTGATTGCTTCTTAAATTAAAATTTATTGTTCTTTTTAAGTTTTTAAGAGGTGATATGTTATTGATTTGATTGCTTCTTAAATTAAGACCCCACAAATTTTTTAGGTCTTTAATAAAAGATATGTCGCTGATTTGATTGGAACTTAAACTAAGACTCCTCAATTTTTTTAGGTCTTTAATAAAAGATATGTCGCTGATTTGATTGGAACTTAAATCAAGTTGGGTTAAGTTTTTTAGTTCTTTAAGAAAAGAAATGTCTTTTAGTTCACAATATTTGAGCTGCAAATATTTTATCGAATTTACGTCATGATATTTAAAAAATAATGGTATGTAATCCATATTTCTTATATAAGAAATAAAAATTGCATTAATACGTCTTCTATCATCAGTACAGTATTTTGCATGTTTACCAAGCCAATTTGCTATAGGACTAAGCTCCTTAACCTCTTCGAATGTAGTATCTAATTCCTTCTCTAAATCTTTTATTACTTGTGGTTTCATTCCCCTAATTTTTCTCAATTAAACCTTCAAACTCCTTAACTCCAAACTCTTTCAATAACTCCGAATTAATTCAATTTCCTTTAAACACCCAACAACCACTTCCAAACAGGCAAAACGTTTATTGTCTTGTCATCAAATGTGATTTTTTCCTGTGCGTTATAAGTTATTATAAAAAGTTCGGTGTTTTCTATTTCTTTGCTTGTTTCTATCAGTGAATTTATTTCCCGCTCTCTGGTTTTTAGGTCGTTAATGTCGTATGCTACTTGAAATAGGCGGTAGGTGTTGTTTTCAAAATACAGAAAATCGACTTCTTTACCCGTTTTTGTTTTGTAGAAATAGATTTCTTTTTGTCGGCGTTTTAATTATGGGTAGTCCCTGCATAAAACCTTGTCCGCGTAACCCTACAAAAAGCCCTTTTTCTGGGTCGATAATCATGCGTGGCTCAACATAATACCCCGACCAAACAGCCTGAAAACCAACCGTTGCCAACTCTGGAATCCAATCTATGAAAACTTCGGAAACAATTTCTATGAAATCCTTCGAGTTAACCTTCAAATTTTGTCGTGTTTGGTTTGCTCTTTACTTTTATTCTTATTTTGAATGAATTGTTATCTAATTTTGTTCCTAATTCTGGATTTTCTTTCAACTGCTCGTGTAAATCAAATAATTCTTTTGACAATGAAGCATATTTTTTCAATAGTTTTTTGCTTGTCGCTTGAAACTTTTTGTAATTCTAACTTCTGCTTTCATCAAGAAAATTTGTTAATGTTTGTAATTTTTCATCTGTTTTTTTTGTTTCCCTTATTTCTGTCATACTATCCTGAATACCTTGAAGTATTTCCAGTTTATTTTGTAATTTCTGATATTTAGAGTTTAATTGTTCCCACTCTATAAAAGGTAATATTACGGAAATTTTATTTCCCGAATTATCGACTACATATTGAATATTTGTTATCATAATATTATGTTTTTATTGGTTTTCTTTATTTGCTCTTTCGTCTCTTATATCAAAAGTAATATTTAGAATTTTATTCTCCAAAACTTTAATTATTTTCTCAATTCTAATTTCTATAAATTGGTCTAATGCGTTTGCAGGCATTTCGTCCATTCTCGACCATTGTATAATTTGTTTTGGTAATAAATGAGAATTTATGACTTGTTCAAAATTTGGGTTTTTATCAAATTCACTTATGTAATCTAACGGGTTTTTATTGCTTATTTCAGAATTTGTATAATTTGTAAGATACGCAATATTCATTAAACTATCGCTTGTTATATGATTTATATTTTTGCTGCTTTTTACATAATCAGGTGTTTCGTTGTTATAAAAATAAGCACTCATACAAAAGTTTTTACTTATTTGCATGTCTGTAATTTGCTGATAGTTCGAGTTTTACAGAATTGCATAAGCAACACTAATTAGGTCTTAGACTGGGGTGTTAATAATTAGCTATTTTTAGC
>JAOZMU010000257.1 GCA_029934165.1 Bacteroidales bacterium | reverse complement strand
AATCAGGCGTAAGCAAAATTATTAATTATTAATTATTAATTTTCCATTACTTAACGATATTTTGGTAATTATGTTTGTAACATAATTACATTGTTTAAACAATAATAATTTCCGAAAAATATTTTACAAAATATTGATAATCAACATAAAACGAAACCAAAAACTTCAGGTACTATTGTGCCGAAAAAGTCGGAAAAACTATTAAGAAATAAACTAATTTATTGATTAGCAGAATTTTAAATAAACTAACGTGAATTGTGTTTTGCCTAATATTCAAATAATTAACGACTGTAAGAAAACTCTTCCGACTTTTTCAAAAAATATTGAATTTAGCGCATAATTAATTATAATATTCGCTACAAAAAAACGAAAAAATGATTATCATTGTAGCGGACGACAAACAAATGACAGAAACAACCATGGAGGTCAGAAAAAAATATCAATTCAAAATATCTATACGAACAAAACTATCGTCATTATTCATCCTTCTATTGTTCATTATTACAATATTAATTTATAAAGGGAAATTGGTCATTAATGAGATGGAACATTCGACCAATCTTATTGGCAATCAGTATATTACCAATCTATCTCTTCTTTCATCTATAAATCAGCGGGTTTTCGAAATATTAGATGAAGACAAAAACCACATTATCGCCAATGAGATGGGACCAAAATACCACTCGGAGCAACGTATTCTGAACGATGAAAAGGCAATAGTTAAATATTTATCTGTGCTACGAAAAAATCAGATAACTAACGATGAGATAGAACATTATAATTCTATTAGCAAGTATTACGATGTTTTTTACCGGCAGAATAATACGATTCTAAACCTCTCGGCAGAAGAAAAAGATTCTATCGCCGAAAGTATTTTCAGAAATCAACTGACTATTACAGTTGATAATTTGATAGAAGCATCGGACGGTTTAAAGGCGTTGAGTATCGAAAACACGCAAAAAATTGTTGCTCAATACAAACTAACTAATAAAAACACCACCGTGTTTATGCTTGCCTTTAGTGCCATTGCTATTTTGATTGCCTTTTTTGCCTATTTCTATACGATTAATCGCGTTAGCATCATATTGCGAGATGTAGAGTACAATATTGGAGTTATGGGTTATGGAGACATTCCCGAAGAAGCTGTGCCAGAGGGAACTGACGAAGTTGGACAAATTGGGTGTCAGACAAATGTTTTAAGGCGTTATTTTACAAATATCCGTCAATTTGTAAAAGAAATTGGAGACGGCTCTTTTGAGACACAAGTAAATGTAAATCATGGACTTGGAGCAATGGGAAATGCCTTGAACTTGATGCGAAATAACATTGCAACAATTTTGCAAGAATATAAAAAGCAAAAAAAGGCAGAAAAGGGAAGAAATTGGGCTACAAGTGGCTACGCAAAATTCAGCGAGCTTTTGCGTACCAACTCCGATGACATGAACCATTTGTATATCAGAATACTTAGCGATTTGATTCAGTACATTGGTGCTATTCAGGGCGCACTTTTTATCGACAATAGCGAAAATAGTGACGGCAAAACTTTTGACTTGATGGCAGCTTATGCCTATCATCGTAAAAAACTTATTTCTAAGCAAATAGAGGTTGGCGATGGATTGGTTGGTCGTTGCGCACAAGAAAAACAAACAATTTACTTGACCGACATACCAGACAACCATTTCAAGATAAAATCTGGGCTTGGCGATTCAAATCCGAATTGTATTTTGATTGTACCAATGAAACTCAACAACCAAATATTTGGTGTTATTGAGATTGGTTCGTACAAAAAATTTGATAAATATCACATCGAATTTGTCGAGAAAATCGGCGAATCGTTTGCATCGACAATAAGCAGCGTCAGGTCTAATATGCGCACCGAAACATTGCTGCGACAATCTCAAGAACAAGCCATTTCCACTGCCGAGCAAGAGCATAAAATGAGAGAGCATCTCGAAAGTTTGAAAGCCACCCAAGAAGAATCAGAACGAAGAGAACTAGAGGCGATTGGCTTCTTAGAGGCTGTAAATCACACAGTTATACGTGCCGACTTTAGTATAAACGGGCTTTTAATGTATGCAAACACAAAATTTTACGAAGCAACCGAATACAGCTCAAGAGAAGCAGAAGGTCGTCATGTTTCTATGTTTTTATACGAACAAGATAAACAAGAGTTTTCTGTTATATGGGACAGACTCTCGAAAGGCGGACGACACTTTGAGCGCGAAGTTCGCTACAAAACAAAAAACGGAAGTATCTGGTTATTTGTAACTTACTCCGTTGTTAGGAATAGAGACGGCTCTGTTTCTAAGGTATTGTTTTTGGCTATCGACATCAACAAAAGAAAACTGCAAAGCCACGATTTGTTAGGCTCATATCGTGCCACCGAAAACTCTACGATAAAAGCCGAACTAAAAACCGACGGCTCGTTTTGTAAACTGAACGACAATTTTAAAAAAGTGATTAGTTACTCGCAAGGCGAAATTCAAAATAAGACATTTTTTAGCTTATTTGCCGACGAAAATAAAGAATATGAATTTAGTGTTGAATGGAAGCGGATATTGGAGGGCATTGAGTTTTCGGGAGAAATATATTTGCGAACACGTGCCGGAGATTTACGCGTTTTCGATGCAACATTGACACCACTAAAAAATACGGACAATAAAGTTTATCGGATAATATTCATTGCAAACGACATCACAACTCAACAAAAATTGAGTAACGAAGTACACGAAAAAACCGAAATAATTGAACGTCAAAAACACGAAATGACTATGTTTGCCCATAAAACAGATGATTTGAATCAGCGTATGCGAAGAGAAATTAACGAACGAAAACAACGCGAAACTGCTATGAAGACAGTTTTCGACGAGTTGATTGCAAAAGTCGAAACTGAAAACAAACAGCTTCTTTCAGAATTGGAAGAATATAAAAAAGCAGGAAATAATCAAATAAATAACAATTAACAAGGAGGATTAAAAGATGAAACTAAAGGTCAAAGTCTTACTACTCATTCTTTCGACATCAATTATTATTTTCGTGTCTGCTATCGGATACGTGAGTGTGCTTTTCAAGAACAAAGCTCTTGATAATGCTTTAGAAGTTGCTGATTCTCATGCACGTGAGTATGCAAACATTGTAAAAGCAGATTTGAATGTTGATATGGACATCGCTCGCACAATTGCGTATTCGATTTTAGGATACAAAAATATTCCGCACGAGATGCGTCGCCCAATTTATCGCGATATTTTGAAAAATATTTTTATTCAAAACCCAGGCTATTTGGCAGTCTGGACAAGCTTTGAGCTAAAAACGTTTCACCCCGATTGGCAAAAAAACCATGGTCGTGCACGTTGCGAAGTCCATAAGTTCTACGACCAAGTTGTTGCCACCGAGGACACTACTGATGTAAATCAAGACAACCAAGCCAGTACATATTATTCTATAAAACAAACAGGAAAAGAAACACTGACAGCACCATATTTCTATTCATATACAAAACGAAAAGAAGACAATATTTTAATGGCAAGTGTCTGTGCCCCAATAGTTGACGATGGAACTTTTATAGGATTATCGGGAATGGACATAGGATTAGAGCGTTTCCAACGAATAACAGATGAAATAAAACCATTTGAAGAAAGTTACGCATTTTTCATTGCTAACAACGGCGCATTTATTGCCCATCCAAATAAAAAATACATAAATAAAACACTTGATGCCGTCGATTTTCCAGGACGTTTTGAAAACAACGTTTTAGAAAATATTCAAAACGGACGCAATTTTTCATATTTTATTGAAGACGAAAACGGTAACGAATCCTATATATCATTCGCATCTGTTACCATCGGGCATACGGAAACCCCTTGGTCTATCGGAATTGTAATTCCAGTAAAGATTGTAACGGCAGAGGTCAATAAAAATTTCTTTGAAGCAATACTCGTAGGACTTTTTGGACTATTGATTTTATCCATAGTTACGTGGTTAGTAACACGTTACATAACAAAACCACTTCAGCTTACAACCAGCATCTTGAAAAATCTTGCAAAAGGACAAGTCAAAGAATCGCAAAAAATGAAAGTATCTTCAAAAGATGAAATTGGAGAAATCAGACATTCGGTTAACACCTTGATTGATGGACTTATACGCACTGCCGGCTTTGCAAAAAGCATTGGCAAAGGCAACCTAAATGCCGATTTTGAACCACTAAGCAAACAAGACGTTCTCGGACAATCTCTTTTAGATATGCGTGGCAGCCTGCAAAACGCTCGCGAAGAAGAGAAGAAAAGAAAAGAGCTTGACAAACAAGTCAATTGGGCAACCCAAGGAATTGCAAAATTCGGAGGCATTTTGCGTCAAGACAACAATAACATGGAAAGATTATCATACAATATTATTAGTAATCTTGTCAATTATTTGGACGCTGTTCAAGGTGCAATATTTATTTTAAACGACGAAGATGACGATTTACATTATTTTGAAATGTCGGCAGCATACGCATATCAGCGTAAGCGATTTGCCGATAAAAAAATAGAATTCAACGAAGGTCTTATCGGACGTTGTGCCTACGAGCGCAAGTCTATCTATCTGATTGACATACCAAACGAGCATGTCGCAATAACTTCTGGTCTTGGCGACTCAAATCCGCGTAGCTTATTGATAGTACCACTAAAACTTAACGAAGATATTTTTGGTGTAATAGAAATAGCATCTTACAATCACATTCATGATTATCAGATTGAATTTACCGAAAAAATTGGCGAGAGCATTGCCTCGACAATTTCCAGCGTAAAAATAAACCTGAAAACAGCTCAACTCTTGACACAGTCGCAAGAACAAGCCGAAGAGATGACAGCTCAGGAAGAAGAACTACGGAAAAACATGGAAGAACTACAAGCGACTCAAGAAGAAATGGCACGCAGAACCGAAGACCAAGAAGGTGAAATCCAGACACTTATCGAAGAGAATGAGGAGAAAATAAAAGAGGTTGCAGAAAAGGAGCTTGTCTCTAAAGCAATTCTTGATGCACTAAACAACACTACGTATTTAATTGAGTATGATTTTGAAGGCAATATTTTGTATGCTAACGATTACGTTGCCAAGATGTTCGGAATAACATCAGACAATCTTGTGGGCACAAAACATAGCGACAACATGGAAACCATGGCAGACTCATCCTCAGTTGAATACAAACAATTTTGGTTTGATTTGAAAGCCGGAAAAACAATAACACAAGTAAACCTTTATTCCGTCAACACCGAAGAACTCTGGATGGATGAGACTTACACACCAATTTTTGATAATGACGGTAAACCATACAAAGTACTGAAAATTGCGCATGATATTACAAAAATGCGACAACAAGAAGCTTCATTAGAAAGCGAAATGAATCGGCAAAAAGACGAAAAAGAAAGTCAAAAGCGTACTATCGAGAAAATCCTGAAAAAGGCTGAACGTCAGCAAGAAAAGCTAAAAGAAAAACTCGATGAAAAGCAAAAAGAAGTCGAAACATATTTGGAACGAATAAACAGTTTGGAAAACAAAAAATAGCCTTACGCCTGATAATATTAATGTTACAAAATTTATTGGTTAAGTTATTTTTTTCATTTTATCAAGAAAATCCTTGCCATAATTAATTTGGAAAAATTGTTATGACAGGGATTTATTAGTAAAATGAATTTAATAAAGTAAACCATTAAAATTCCTAACTAAAACTAAAT
>JAOZMU010000256.1 GCA_029934165.1 Bacteroidales bacterium | reverse complement strand
TTCACTTGCATTCAGAAAATTAAGCAGTTTCAAGTCAATTATTTAATATGTCTGATGCAAAATCTAAGTATTTTTCTGTTGTTCTTTTGTCTTGACTTAGTAAAGTAGTCAAAATTATTGACTTTTTTCGTAAAAAAATATGGCAAAAAATAGCGTAATATATTAATATTTGGCAATGTTAGGTGTAATAATAAACCGCACTCTTCAAACCAATTAAGTTGTAAAATGTTTCGCCCTTTCATGGCTAACTTTCTGTGCAACAGTTATGTATGGCGTTGTCTTACGCTAAGATATTTTAGCCTTTTCAGGGCAATAATCATCTCAATCTAACTTCGTAAAGTAGAAATAATTGAAAATCAACATAATATTTTTTCCAAGAAATACACTATTTGCTTATTTGAAAACAAATCAATTGTTATAGTGATAAGTAAAATGAATTTAATAAAGTAAGCCATTAAAATTCCTAACTAAAACTAAATCAGGCGTAAGCAAAATTATCAATTATCAATTATTAATTTTCCATTACTAAGAATATTTGAACCTCCATTAAATTAATTACAATGAAAAATCCCAAAATTGAAAGTAAAATAGAATTTTTACGTTCTGAACTTCAAAAACATAATTACAATTATTATGTGCTTTCTGTGTCTGAAACCTCTGATTATCAATATGATACCATGTTAAAAGAACTTCAGCAGCTCGAAACCGATAACCCTAAATATTTTGATATTAATTCGCCAACTCAACGAATTGGTGATGATAGAAATAAGAGTTTTAAGCAAGTACAACATAAATACCCAATGTTATCTCTTGCTAATACATATTCGGAGTCTGAGTTATTTGATTTTGATTCTCGTATAAAAAAGGCAATCGAAAGTAAAATAACGTATGTATGTGAGCTAAAATACGATGGCACAGCAGTAGGACTTACATACGAAAAAGGGAAACTGATTCGTGCTGTTACTAGGGGCGATGGAGTAGAGGGAGACGATGTAACAGCAAATGTTAGAACAATACGTAGTATTCCATTGGAATTGCGTGGAGATAATTACCCTGAAAAGTTTGAGATACGTGGAGAGATTTTCATGTCCCACGAAGTTTTTCACTCGTTGAATGAGATTCGGGAGAAAAATGGGAAATCTAAATTTGCAAACCCTCGCAATGCAGCATCTGGTACTCTAAAATTGCGAAATTCGGCAAATGTTGCGAAGCGGAAATTGGACTGTTTTTTATATTATGTTTTAAGCGAAAATTTACCGTC
This sequence comes from Bacteroidales bacterium, assembly GCA_029934165.1. Taxonomy (GTDB): domain Bacteria; phylum Bacteroidota; class Bacteroidia; order Bacteroidales; family JAOZMU01; genus JAOZMU01. The sequence continues at coordinate 4,481 of JAOZMU010000256.1, read as the reverse complement.
AGACTCTCACTACGAAAATCTTACACAGGCAAGAAAATGGGGGTTTAAAATACCTCCGCATTTATCTCAAATGACAGATATAAAGAGCGTTGTAGAGTTCATTAAGAATTGGGATTCTAAAAGAAGCGATTTGCCTTATGATATTGACGGCATTGTCATTAAGGTTGACTCAATTTCGCAGCAGGAAGAACTCGGAAATACTGCAAAAGCACCACGTTGGGCTGTTTCTTATAAATACCAAGCCGAACAGTTGTTTTCTGTCTTAGAATCAATAAGTTATCAAGTAGGACGTACAGGAGCAATAACGCCAGTAGCCAACCTGAAACCCGTGCAATTAGCAGGGACAATTGTAAAAAGAGCTTCGCTACACAACGCAGACCAGATAGAACTACTTGACATAAGAGTCGGCGATTGTGTAGCAGTTGAAAAAGGAGGCGAAATTATACCCAAAATCACAAGTGTCGATTTATCAAGACGAAGCCCTGATAGCGAAAAAACCAACTTTATTAATTTATGCCCAGAGTGCCAAACAGAATTAGTGCGCATTGATGGAGAAGCCCAGCATTATTGCCCCAATGATGCCAGTTGTCCACCACAAATAAAGGGAAAAATAGAGCATTTTATCTCTCGCAAAGCCATGAATATCGAAGGAGGCGAGGCAACTGTTGAGCTACTTTTTAACAACGATTTGATAAATGATTTTGCAGATTTGTATGATTTAAAAATTGACCAATTGACCAACTTAGAACGTTTTGGTGAAAAATCTGCCCATAATCTAATCAATAGTATTGCTGATAGTATTGCAGTTCCATTCGAGAAAGTTCTTTATTCATTAGGTATTAGACATATAGGCGAGTCGATGGCAAAGAAGTTAGTGCGAACTTTCTGTTCCATAGATAAAATTATGGCAGCAACATTTGAAGAGCTTACAGCCGTTGACGAAGTTGGAGATAAAATAGCAGAAAGCCTCCAATTGTATTTCAATGAAGAGATTAACAGAAAAAATATTGAACGGTTAAAGGCTCATGGAGTTCAGTTTGTTGCCGAAAAAAAGGAAAATACAACGATGATACTTGCCGGAAAACGGTTTGTGATAACTGGCAGTTTTGAAACAATCTCAAGGAATGAATTGAAAGAGTTAATAGAAAAAAATGGTGGTAAAAACACATCTTCGATTTCAAAAAGCACAGATTTTTTAGTTGCCGGAAACAAAGTTGGACCATCTAAAATTCAAAAGGCAGAGAAGTTCAACGTTAAAATTATTTCGGAAGTAGATTTTATTCAAATGCTTGCAAATTAGTAGTTTATACTAAATTTGTTTCGAGTTATGTCCGAGCTATTAAAATTCAGGTAAGTACTCTTACAAAAGTTCTTACGCTTTTTATTAACCTAAGTTGTTAATTCACAGCTTAAACGTTTCATAAAAAATAGGTCTTAGACCTTAAAGAACTGAAAAGTCGGAAAAAGTTTATCTTACAGTCTCTAATTATTTGAATATCAGGCAAAAACACAATTCACGCTAATTTATTTAAAGTTTTGTTAATCAATGAATTAGTATTTTTCTTAATAGTTCTTCCAACTTTTCACTATTAAATGGACATGTAAAGATAATTCACACTTTTATAGCTGTTATTAACTTGAATATCAACATAATACTTTTCCTAATAAATAACACTATTTGCTTACGATAATTACAATTTTAGAACGTATGAAAAATACAACTACTATAATACACAATTCTAATACTGCGGAGTATGTTATTAAGTTAACCAAACGAACATTTCCGTGGTGGATATTGTTGTTTCTTTTGCTTCCACTATTGCTTTTAATCCCTGTAACTCAAGATGTTACGTACTCTATTAGCGATAAAATTAGTGGTAATCTGATTGAAAATGCAAAAGTGAATATTTTATACAACTATTCGGACGAAGATATTGAAAAAGAAGATTTTACGACTAACGAAGGCATTGCTTCATTTTCTATTGAGGGATACCGAGTTTATCATCTACTTTTTGGACGAGATGGAAGTTTTGAAATTGAGGCTCATGTATCGTTAGATTGTTACAATAAAACCAGTTACACTAAAAATTCGGAATATTTAATCAAGAATAGTCCAACTTCAGTTGAAATTAGCATGGACGGACAAGAAGTTGAAATACACGTTGTTAACAAAGATAACACAAATCTTCATATACCAGAGGCAACTGTTATAGTAAATATCGAAATGCCAGATGCTAGTATAAATACATTTGATGTGAAAACTGACCATAATGGAATCGTAAAATTAGCTTTATCAGACTGTGGACAGATTTCGCTTATTGCTAATAAAACTGGATATGAATCTGATAGTATAAGTAAAACTACTGTTAGTGATTTATTGTCTGATAATACTAAAAACAGGCTGAAACTCAAGGCAATAACATCGCAGCCTGAAGTTGGTTGTAGAGCATTTTTTGCGGGTACATTAATCTCAGATGAACAAATGACGGGACATATAAGCGAAGTATATGTAGTAGATAAATACTCAGAGTACGTTGGTGCTGGCGAGTACCCAGACAATTCGGTTGCGTTTCCTAAAGCCGTAAAAACAACTTTCGATGGAATTGCAGTTGACCAAGGAACACGAGTGGTAATTTACAGCAAGAAAAACTTTCAAGGTTCTGTATTATTAGATGTTACTGGTCCGGCTGTAATAAATAATGTAACATGGAAAACCAATAGTTCGATAAAAGATTTCTGCACAAAAAAATTCAAAGAACCTTTAGAGACAAATTTTCCAAAATCAACGCGAAGGTGGAGTAAAACAAATATGCACAGTTGGTCAAATGGCTCAGTAAAAGTAATTTGCAAATAAATTATGAATAATAAAACTGCACAATGTGCCTAAAATTAACAATTTTGAAATATATAATTTGGTGGCTAACAATAGTTTTGTTTATGCCGAGCAATTCTTTTGGACAAGATACTCTTTGGTTGTTAGATGGAAATCGCGTTATCATGCCGGAATTTACCATCGACTCGATTAATTACTTAGTTAATTATAAGAATCAACGTGGTCGTAGTAAGCGAATATTTTTGGATAATGTTTTTTGTATAAAAAAAGAGGCCGGCGAAGAAATTCTGTTCTATCAACCTACAAAAAAGGAGATAAGTATCACAAACAGACGTAATTACATACATGGAATGTTTGATGCAGACCAAAAGCACAAAGTCCTGTTTTATAGTTTGAGCGGAGCTGCGGTAGGCTGTGGTTCTGTTTTTTTGCTGGGAGCTTTTTCTCCAATTGCTCCTCTCGCATACGGATTAACAGTAGGTAGCAGTGTTCCTGCTTCGCAAAAATTTATAGATAAAAATAATTTACATGGCAAAGACGGCTATTATATTCTTGGCTACGCAGAAACACTACGAACAAAACGAATGCGTAGAGCGTTATTAGGAGGTGGTGCAGGGCTATTGGTTGCGATGGTTTGGGCAGTTTTTGGAAACGTGCCATAATAAATTGATAGTCAGGCATTTTGCCTGTTATTGTAAGATAATTTGACAAAAATTATTTTAAGGAAAAGTTTGTTTATAACTTTTTTTTATGTTTTGTAACATTTTTTTACCTTTGATTATTCAAAATTGGTGATTAAATGAAAGAGTTAGCAAACTGTGAAAATTGCTTCGAAAGCAAAATATCCATATTAAAAGAATTAACAGAAGAAGAGTTCGCCTTATTAGGTCAATATCATATCTGTCGTTCGTACCAAAAAGGTGAGTTAATATACAAGGAGGGTGATAAACCGACAGATTTACTTTGTCTGTCGAGTGGTAAAGCAAAAATTTTCAAAGAAGGAGTTGGTGGTCGTGAGCAAATTGTCCGAATGGCTAAACCAGTTGGTTTCATTGGATATAGAGCCTTGTTTGCCGACGACAACTACATTTCATCTGCCGTTGCTTTGGAAGATTGTACAGTTTGTTCTATTCCCAAATTCGTTGTTTATCAGTTGCTTGCAACCAACAATAGGTTTGCTATGAACATAATAAAATACATGGCTCGCGAGTTAGGATTTTCGAATAAACGAACCGTAACACTCACCCAAAAACACGTCCGTGGTCGGTTGGCTGAGTCATTACTCTTTCTAAGAGATACTTACGGACTGGAAGAAGACGAGAATACAATCAAAGTTTATCTCTCTCGCGAGGACTTGGCGAGCCTCTCCAACATGACTACTTCCAACGCAATCAGGACGTTATCTCTGTTTGCCAACGAAAAAGTTATTGGGATTCATGGTCGGAAAATAAAAATTCTGAATTTGAAACGATTAGAACAAATTAGTGAACTCGGTTGGTAATATTTGCGTATCTGCTTCGTTTTTATTTAGGATAAAGAGCAAATTAACCTATACAATTTTTGGCATGTTTTTCAGTCAAATCGTAAATCATTATCTGGCTACCAGTCTAAAGTTGGACACCCCTGTTACTTAACCAGTTAGCTTTGA
>JAOZMU010000255.1 GCA_029934165.1 Bacteroidales bacterium | reverse complement strand
AGTATAAATTAGTTGTCGTTTTTCGTCGGTGAACAGTTTTTCGGAATTTAACACAACACCTTCATTATTAATAAGTTCGACATCATACTTCACGAGCCATAATTGCTTCTCTTCAAAATATTTTGCGTAATTAGCCGTAAGCCGAGATTCTACTTTTTCGTTAGCATCGAAGAAAAGAACTTTTATGCCTTTAGGAAATTCGGTGTAAATTTCCTGACTTTTGCGCATATATCGGTTCAATTCTGAGGTGGTGAGTCGGACTTTGATTTTTGCATTATTACTATAAATTATCTCCAAGTTTTTTGCTTGAATATCAGGCAATTCGTTACGGCTGGAAATTCGATTAATCTCGCTCATATCTGTTGTGCATCCACAAAAAAAGGAGATTGTGATGGTAAGTATAATATTTCTAAATTTTAAACTCCAAAGCATTGGTTTATATGCAATTAGTTATGTTTGTTATAATAATTTTGGTGTAAAAATGGCAAAACTTTTATTGTGTATATTTATTGTTTTTTTGCAAATATTGACCATTAAATTTGCTGTCAATTACATTTTTTCGCCTCTCTTTGTTGTAAAGATAGTATCTTTTCGCACAAAAAGGGAAAAAACAGTGTTTTTTCCCTTTTTCCGAAAATTTAGGTCTGTTAAAAATTATGCGAAATTAGAATCTTGCTTTTGTCGTTTCATTTATCCAACATCCTACTGTATAGGAATTTCCGTCTTTCACGCCAACAAAAAAAGCGTCTTCCACATTTGGATAATGTCCAGTACATTGTGATATTTTTTTATTTGCTTCGGCAGCAACAGAGGCGTCGACAGATTTTGCTGTATTGTATTTATCTACAGCAGCCCAATAAACGGTTTTTTTACGAAATTTTACTTCGCCGGCATCGCCTTCACCGCCACAACGTCCGCTACTTGCAGCATATAAATCACCGATGAGAATATAAGGTTTGCCCCAGTTTGGTCGATATTTCAATGCCATGCGTGCATGATTGCGAGCGCCTGAAGAATTTTTTAATTTAGTGGCAGTAATAGCAGCGTATTCGTAATAATACTTAGAAATCGTCATTGAGTCTGTTTCCCGCTTGATTGCTTCGTCATAGTATTTTCCGACCTCTTTATATTTTTTCTTTACTAAAAGTAGTTTTGCAAGATTATAGGCTGCCAGTGCAGATGGTTCTTTTTTATAAAGTAAAGTTGCTGCTTTTTCGTATAATTCTGATTTATCGCATTTTTCGCCCAAAAATTTTGTTATCGTGCGTAACATATCAATATTAGTTGTATCAGCCTCAAATTTCGGTTTGAAAACAGCTATCAGAGTATCGCAATTGCTAATTTTTGTCTTTACAAAATAATGTTCAACATTGCCAAGAGTTTTGTTTATTTTTTTCTTCTTTTTCTCTTTCTTTGTGGTTTTCAGCTTGTTATTAAGTAATTCCTTCAAGGATATATAAACTTCAATAACAGTTCCGGCATCTTTTTGTTTCAATTTATACAACTTACAAGTTGATTGCATATACGAATCAATAAAAGAGGCATCAGCTTTTTCTTTTTTCAATTCAACCGAACGCATCAAGGCAATATTAGCAAGTTTTATCGCCTCATTTTTATCCTCGAAAACCTTTTTATATCGTAAATATGCTTTTCCTTTGATACCAAGTACAAAGCCTTCTTGTCCGAAATGTTTAATACGTTGGTCGTACACAAGCATCAGTGTATCAACAAGTATGCGCTTTCTCGCTTTGTCTTTCTCGTTTTTTATCAAATCGGCTAAAATTTTCTCGCCTTGTATATAAACGTTTTTGTGCGATTTTGGATAATATTTAAAAACATTAACCCAGTTGGCATAAGCAACGCCAGGTTTTTTCTTGTTATTTTTATATTGTTCTGAATATAATGAAAATTTCATCATATAAGCAGAATCTTTCTCGGCAAGAAGTTCTTTCTGAGTCTTCAAAACGATGTCTTGAGCCTTAATGGTTGTCGAAAAAATGGCTCCGCAAAAAACTGCAATAAATACTAAAATAAGATGTTCTTTCATAGTGCTTTCTAAAATAAGGTTTGCAAAGAATTAAACTATTGATTTGAATAATAAGTAATTAGGTCTAATTAAATTTTCGTTGGTAGAACCATGATTGGTGAAAAGAAATATTAAGCGTAAATGCTCCATAAGTTTCTTTCATTAAATCATTATTTGTCGTACCTCGGAAACCAAAGTTGAAACCAAGGTTAAAAGATGTTCGTGAGTTTGGAAGTGGCAAGCCAAAACCAATGCTAACTCCGAGGTCTTTAAGTTGTTCGTCGCCAAATTTTAAATAGTAATTCGACATGTAGGCTCCAACACGATAACGAATAACTTGCCAGTATCTGTATGAGTTCCAACGTGGTGTGATTTCTGCACCTACCGACATTCGGCTAGAATTGGCATATTCTTGTAATTCGTCGCCAAAAAACGCTAATCCTTCCCAGTTTTCTTGACGATAATCGGCAGCGACAGCCCATTTATTTCCGTTGCGCAACGAAAAACCTATACCTAATGATTTTGGTAATTCAATGTCGGCGGGCTCACTTTCTGTTGAGTCAATCACTTGACTATAAGCGTAGCCATTAACATTTAAGTGATTAACAAAAGAGCGACTTGAAAAAGCATCTAACTTTTGTTTGTTGCTAAATGTTAAACCCACTGTATATATAAAGTCATTTGTATATATTTTATTGTTTTTTGCGGTATATTTTTTTCTGCACTCGCTCTTGCAAATAGTATCACTAAACTGAGCACCAAGCGAATAGGTAAATCCATCAATAACTAACCTGTTTTCATCTATCAAAAGCGATGATGAAAACATACTTCTATATGTGGTGGTGGTTTTACTATCCAAAGAGCCATACATATACGATAAATTTGCTCCAATTGATAAATTACTCAGCGATGAAGATTTCAAAGCGGCAAATGGACGTATAGCATTTGCCCAATAAACCTCACGAATACCGCCACTACCTTCATAATTACTTATCAGAGTATGCTCAGAGCCAACGGTCTCATCTTCGACAGTGAGGTTATAACCCACCGAACTAATCGGACGCATACCTATACTTGTCCCCCACCAACTTGTAACAGGAAAAGCCATTGCAAGATAAGAAATGTTTGCATCGTGGGTAGTGCGCATTGCATCTGTGCTTTCCATCGTAGTTTGACGATATTTAAACCCAACATCAAAAATAAAACTACGCGGCGAATATGTTGTATGTGATGCCGGATTACCAAAATTTATATGAGCTGGAGTTCGCAAACCTATTGAAGTTCCACCCATTGCAAAATTCTGACTGCCAACACTTTCTGTTAATTCTCCAATTCCATAACGCGAGTATAATGAGCTAGTATTATTCTGAGCATTCAGGTTTCCACAAAAAAGGGAAAGAACTCCAAAAAAGATAAGCAACAAGTTACTTTTTCCACCTAAATTTTGTGGTTTTGCCTTTAAGCGCATAATTCTGTTTGTCAGGAATTGTATATAACTTATATTCAGGTCAATAACAGCCCGAAATGAGTCTCCCGTTTTTACGCACTTACGTATTAAATTATTAGTCATAAATTTCAACTTCTCTTAATAAATACCAATTTTTTATTGCCAACAAATTTCTTTCTAACAAACTATAAATTTACAATTTTTATTGGCAAAGCGCAAAACTATATTTTTTGACGTAACTTTTCAACTTGGTTTAACATTAAATAACATTTATTTTTTGCAAAATCCTTTGCATATCTTCAACAGAATAGCTTTAAGAATTTATTTTTATTGTAACATAATGATTATTAGTTGATTATACTCACATTCCTGAAATTTTGCAATTTGGAGTTTAACACCAAACTGCTGTCAAGTTTCATTGATTTTATTAGAATAATAATTAATGAGTTTGTTTGTCGATACCGATTCGGTATAAGTTCAGAACTTCATTAAGTCCGATGGCTACAATATCTGGCTCTACAAATATCGTTTTTTTCATCGACTTTTCAAAATAGACAGCATCGCCACCAGTTAAAATAATCTTATAATCAGTCATATAATATTTTTCGGCAATGCGCTCAACACAACCCTCTATCTCGCACAAAACTCCCTGCCAAACACCTACGGCAATTGCATCTTGGGTGTTTTTACCAATTGCTTTTTTGGGGTCTATATGCGAAATATCGCAAAGTGGTAGTTTTTCCGTAAACTGTTTCAAAGCCCGAAAACGCGTCATCAGACCTGGCGAAATTGTACCGCCAAGATATTCAGCATTTTCATTGATGACCTCGAATGTAATGGCTGTACCAATATCAACCACAATAACATTTTTTGCGACAAAAAGCACATTTGCTCCGATTGCCGCCGCCAACCTGTCAAGTCCCAGTGTATCAGGAGTTTCATACAAATTGGCTATCGGAATTTTTGTTTTATGCGAAAACAAAACTATCTTATGTTCTGGTAGTTTACCGTGCAGTACTTTCAAATACGCAGCATCTGTTTTTGAAACCGATGAAATTATTACGTATCGAATTGCTGGATAAAGTTTCCAAATTTCATCAATCCATTGAGCAAATGTATCGGCGATGGTTTCAATTTCGTGTTTATCAACAATATCATTAGCTATAAACAAGTATGCTTTTATACGCGTATTTCCTATATCAAGTATTAATTTCATTTTCATTGTCGTTACTGTCAGTGGTTAGTACTAATCACGATATTTGGAAGCGGAGCGTTTTTGTAGTTTATAGGTAAGAAAAACTTCGTTTGAGTTTTTGTTGATATTTCTGTCTATTGAATAATCATAAGCGTATCCGAAAGTGAAAATATTGTGTGCTATTTCAAGTTTAAAAATAACATCATTTGAGGTGCGATAAGAAACACCAATTTTATAATGCGAATTATATATCATTTTCAAACCTATATCTGCCTGAAAAGGAACATCTGGTATGTATTTCATCAGTATATCTTCTTCTAATTCAATATCTTTACTTACAAAATGGCGGTATCCACCGATTAAATTAAAATGCTTTTTTAGATAACTGTCGTTTCGCGCAATTTCATTATCTAAAACAACGCCCAGCAAGTGCTGAACAGAAATGCCGGCATAGAAAGAGCTTGGTTTTAAGTACTTTGCAGAAATATTTGGTTTGCTGGAAAGTACAATTCCGATATTGAAATCTGGTAACATCGAATTGCCATTACTGGTTTGTAATAAAGGGTCGTTTTCATCGTGCAAACGTAATTCATTAAACTTGATAGCGAATAAATTAAACCCTCCTGAAACGCCATAACTTAAACGAAGTTTTTTCGAAACATCCATTCTATAACTATAACTCACATGAGCTACATTTTGGTTAAACACGCCAGCTTTGTCATTCAGAAAAAACACCCCTAAATTTATATTGTTGTGTTTATAAAGAACATTTGCGCCAAAACTTTTTGGGGCTTCGTCGTAGCCAGTCCACATATTGCGGTAAAAAACACTCGCTTTTATATCACTCTCGGACACCTTTGCAGGGTTTACAAGGTTCAAATTCTGGTCATATGTCGAAAGCAATGGAAATTGCTGACCTTTAACTGTTAGAGAAATAAATGCAAAAGCTAAAATTATAAATATCTTATTTTTCATTGGTATAAATTTTGAAAGATTTTTATTAATAAAAAAATATATTCAGTTGTCAGTTATTAGTAATGGAAAATTAATAATTAATAATTAATAATTTTGCTTACGCCTG
>JAOZMU010000254.1 GCA_029934165.1 Bacteroidales bacterium | reverse complement strand
TTCACTTGCATTCAGAAAATTAAGCAGTTTCAAGTCAATTATTTTAATATGTCTGCAATTGCTAATAAAGTGTTAAACCAGTTTTTTGTGCTTTGAATGAAGATTAAATTAACCTATACGATTATTTGCTATTTGTTGCTGATTTTCAGTCAAATAGTAAATTGTTGTCTCAATATTAAAGAGTAGGGCACTTATGGATAAATTTGCAAGTTTATAATAATTTTGTAAAAGTGTGTTTTTTAAATTTTGCGACAAAAATATAAAGTAATAAAAAGACAGAAAAAAATGTTGCAATCCGTCCGATAAAGTCGCCGTAATATGAATACCAAGTCTTTATGCTAGATTTTTCGATGCGTGCAGAAAGTATCGCTGTTTGGTTTGGCGGAGCAACAGCAAGCAGACTTCCGTCTGGTGCAATAATTGCAGATAGTCCTGTGTTTGAGCAACGTACAACAAAACGTCGTGCCTCAATTGCTCGTATTCTCGAATACTGAAGCTGTTGTCTTCGTCCACTATTGCTTGTCCACCAACCATCATTCGTTAGAACCGTCAGCCAGTCTGTTTTTGCAGAAAAGCGTGCAGAAAATTCGCCAAAAATGGATTCCCAGCATACGATTGGAGCAACTGTAAAATGCTTTGTATTAAATGCTTTTCGTCTTTTTCCGGCACAAAGACGATGCGAAATTTCTTCGGGTTTTGAAATTGATTTTGGCAAAATATCAAAAAACGGTTTTTCTGTACCCGGAACTAATAAGTTTTTATTATAAACCTGCACAGGAGCATTATTCTGAAAAAGCAAAACAGAATTATACAATTGATTTTTATTCTCTTCTTTATTAATACTTTGCCTTGTAAAAGCTCCAACAATAAAAAAGGTGTTTGGTCTTTCGACAAGAAATTCGTTGATTTTTTTTGCATACCAAGACGAATCAATATTTTTTACGGAAAGTTTATCTACTATTGCTGTTTCGGGGGCATAAAAAACAGAAATAGAGTCTGTTACAGGCTGTCTTTTTGCCAATTCTATTAAATCTATAAACTGCTGGCGAATTTTAGTTGTGTCAAATTTTTCGGTATATGGGTTTATGTTTGTTTGCAAAATATTTGTCTTAATATATTGTCTATCAGTCTCGTTAGTGGTTTTCATCGAAAGCGATAAAACAATAGGAAATACAATAATTATTGTAACAATAATATAACGTAAAATATTAATATGTTGTGGATATTTTTTGCTGCCGAAAAGTAATCTAAAAAGAACAATATTGGATAGCAAAATCCAAAAAGAACCGCCACCAACTCCGGTGAACTCATACCATTGAATTAGCCAAGTGTCAAAGCCTAAGCCATTTCCAAGATTGAGCCAAGGAAATGCCATAAACCAAAAAGAATGAATATGCTCGAAGGCTAACCAAAAAAACAAAAGAGCTGCATAGCCAAAATTTTCGCCTAAACGCATGCGAGCTACGTATGATAACCCAAAAACGACTGTCATCAAAGTAGCATTAATAAATATTGGGGCAGTTACTGCTAAAATACTGACTTTGAACCCCCACCAAAAGCTAAGGATATTCCAAATAGTAAAAGACAAATAAATATATAACGCCAAAGACCTAGCTGGTAATTTTTGCTCTGCCGAAATTTTTGCAACCCAAAGCAATGGAACAAAAGCTATAAGCATGACCATTGAAGGCAGCATTTCTGCCCAAGCCGAATGTAGTAAAATAGCTGTAAGCAGCGCAGCAGCTGTAAATTTCATTTTTTGATTTGGATTGTTTTTTCGTAGTATTTGTGCCATTTTTGTGTTTTTTGAGATTGTAAATATACAATTTCTAATTGTACTTAGAAACTTTCCATTTATAAAACAGCAATAAAGGATATATTTACTTATTATTTAACTTATTTTAAGTCAGAATATTATAATGATATTTGGAATCCAAAAATACAACTTAACTTTTATTATTAATATTTAACTAAATTATTGCGTATTTTAGTAGCGTAAATTTGTTGAAATGGGTTACTAAAATAAAAACTGATGAATATTTACAAAGAACTTGAAGAGCGTGTACTCGTTTTAGATGGTGCAATGGGCACTATGATTCAGCAATATAACTTGACCGAGAAAGATTTTCGGACAGAAAGATTTGCAGATTCGGCAATAGACCTAAAAGGAAATAACGATTTGCTTTCGATTACGCAACCAGTTATTATTCAAGAGATTCACGAAAAATACCTTGAGGTTGGTTCGGATATTATTGAGACAAATACGTTTAACGCTAACGGTATTTCGATGGTAGATTACGACATGGTAGATTTGGTTTATTCGTTGAATTACGAGTCTGCGAAAATTGCCAAGCTCGCCTGCAAAAAATATAACGAAAAAACACCTCACAAACCTCGATTTGTTGCTGGCTCAATTGGACCGACAAACCGCACTGCATCAATGTCTCCAGATGTTAACAACCCCGGATTTCGTGCTGTTTCTTTTGATGATTTGGTAGAGGCATATAGCCTGCAAATAGAGGGTCTTATAGAAGGTGGTGCCGACCTACTTCTTGTTGAAACAGTTTTTGATACACTCAACGCAAAAGCGGCTCTTTTTGCAATAGAAAATGTGTTTGCAAAATTGAGTACTCGGCTTCCAATAATGGTTTCTGGAACAATAACAGATGCAAGCGGCAGAACACTTTCGGGACAAACCGTTTCGGCTTTTTTGCATTCGATTTCTCACATAGAGCTATTAAGCGTTGGTTTTAATTGCGCACTTGGTGCTCGTCAAATGCGCCAATATATTGCCGAACTTGGTCGGATTTCAAACTGTTATATCAGTGCGTATCCCAACGCAGGACTCCCAAATCAATTTGGAAATTACGATGAAACTCCTAATGTAATGTCGTTGCAAATTGCCGATTTTCTTGAAGGCGGCTTGGTAAATATCGTTGGTGGCTGTTGTGGTACAACGCCAGACCATATTCGTATTTTTGCTGCAATGGCATCGAAAACAAAACCGCATAAACGACCTAATTTAGAGCCTGTTACGCTTCTAAGTGGATTAGAGCCTTTGAAAATTTCGACAGATTCGAACTTTGTTAATATAGGTGAAAGAACTAACGTAGCCGGCTCGTTGAAATTTGCGCGATTAATTCGCGAAGAAAAATACGAAGAGGCTTTGAGTGTTGCACGCCAGCAAGTGCGTGGCGGGGCTCAAATAATAGATGTTTGCATGGACGATGCGATGCTTGATGCAGAAAAAGAAATGGTCAAGTTTTTAAACATTTTGGCATCTGACCCAGACATTGCTCGTTTACCAATTATGATAGATTCTTCTAAATGGAATGTTATAGAAGCTGGTCTGAAATGCACTCAAGGTAAGGCTGTTGTCAACTCCATTAGTCTTAAAGAAGGCGAAGATGATTTTATTAATAAAGCAAAAACTATACAACGCTATGGAGCTGCCATTGTCGTTATGGCTTTCGATGAAAAGGGGCAAGCTACCAATGCAAAAACAAAAAATGCAATTTGCGCTCGTGCCTATAAAATTCTGACAGAAAAAGCAGGTGTTTTGCCAGAAAATATCATTTTCGACCCAAATGTTCTTGCGATAGCAACAGGTATTGAAGAACATAATAATTATGCTGTCGATTTTATCGAAACCGTTAGATGGATAAAACAAAACCTGCCTCACGCAAAAATAAGCGGCGGGATTAGTAATCTATCATTCTCATTCAGAGGCAATAACGCTGTTCGCGAAGCAATGCACTCGGTGTTTTTATATCATGCAATTCGTGCAGGTCTTGATATGGGAATTGTAAATGCTGGAATGCTACAGATTTATGATGAAATAAACCCAGAACTACTTGAAAAGGTTGAAGATGTGGTACTTAATCGCCGTTCCGATGCCACTGAAAGACTTACCGAAATTGCCCAAGGATTAAAAAGCAATCTAACGCAAGAAGGTAAAACTGAAGAATGGCGTAATTTACCTGTTAACAAACGATTAACTCATGCACTTGTTCACGGAATTACTGAATTTATTGAGCAAGACTCCGAAGAAGCACGACATGGTTTTGAGCGGGCTTTGCAAGTTATCGAAGAGCCCTTAATGGCTGGAATGAACCGCGTTGGCGAACTTTTTGGCGATGGACGCATGTTTTTACCACAAGTTGTAAAAAGTGCGCGAGTAATGAAAAAAGCCGTTGCGGTTTTGTTGCCATATATTGAGGCAGAAAAAAGCGAAAATAGTGTTTCTGCAAGTTCTGGAAAAGTGTTGCTTGCTACCGTTAAAGGAGATGTACATGATATTGGTAAAAATATTGTTGGTGTGGTTTTGTCTTGCAATAATTACGAGGTTATCGACCTTGGTGTCATGGTTTCGACCGATAAAATATTGGAAACAGCCACAAGCGAGAACGTTGATATTATTGGACTTAGCGGGCTTATTACTCCATCGTTAGAAGAGATGGTAAATGTAGCATCTGAGATGAAACGCAGACAGATGAATATCCCATTACTTATTGGTGGTGCAACAACATCTAAAGTCCATACAGTCATTAAGATAGCAGAGGTTTACCAGCATCCAGTAATTCATGTTAAAGATGCCTCGCTGAGTGTTGGTGTGGCAAACAGCTTAATGTCTGATGACGATGATTTTTTGCATAATCTTGAACAAAGTAATAAAGAAACAAAGCAAAAGTACGAAGCAAAACAGCGCAAAATGATTTCGTTTCAAGACGCAAAAAAGAATAAATTTGTGCCAAAGGAAAACTTCCGAAATATCTGTGTTCCAACGCATACTGGCGTTTTTGTTTATGAAGATTACTCTCTCTCCGATATTCGGAAATATATTGATTGGACTTTCTTTTTTCACACTTGGGAGCTACGCGGACAATTTCCTGCAATTCTCGACCATCAGAAAAAAGGCAATGCTGCCCGAAAACTTTTTGAAGATGCACAACGTTTCCTTGATGAAATAATTGATAAAAAAATGCTTTCGGCAAATGCTGTTGTTGCCATTGCTCCTGCCAACTCCTGTGGCGAAAATATTGAGGTTTATACCGATGAAACACGAACAAACACAATAACAAAATTTGAAATGTTGCGTCAGCAAACTCAAAAAAATGTTGATGAGCCAAATTATTCGCTTGCCGATTTTGTAGCACCAAAAGGAACAGCCGATTACATTGGCGGATTTGCTGTAACAACAGGCATTGGTCTGGAAGAACAAATCAGAGTTTTCAAAGATAATAACGATGATTATAACGCTATCCTGCTACAATCTCTTGCAGACCGCCTATCAGAAGCTTTTGCAGAGTTGATGCACGTCGAAATGAGAAAACGAATTTGGAGTTATGTGCCTGATGAGAAGTTTACTAAAGGCGACATTTTCAAAAAAAAGTACCAAGGAATTAGACCGGCATTTGGCTATCCGGCTTGTCCAGACCACTCCGAAAAACAAAAATTATTCGATTGGCTTGGAGCTGAATTAAGTGCGAAAATATCTCTAACAGAGAGTTTTGCAATGATGCCAACAGCTTCGGTTAGTGGGTTGTATTTTGCACATCCAGACGCAAAATATTTCAACATAACAAAAATAAACTCTGACCAAATAGAAGATTATATTGCACGAAAAAATTGGACAAATATCGAAGCCAAACGTTTTTTAAATGAAATAACACCAAACGGCTTTATGGGTTGTATCTAAAGGCTACCCGTCTAAAGTTGGACAAATTTTGTATATTTGAGTAAACCAAATA
>JAOZMU010000253.1 GCA_029934165.1 Bacteroidales bacterium | reverse complement strand
AGTCCAAAATTAACTCAGTATTTCATCATATTTTTTTCAAATTTATTATTTTTAATTCTAAATTTATTATTGTCCAAAGTCTAACAGATTATATAGAACTCTTATTTTCAAGCGGTAGCTAATTCCTAATTAGCATAAGTTTTTACCTCTCAATAATTTCGACAGTGCCACCTCCGTTATAAGAGTGAAACTCACCATTATACATAGCATCTGCACCAATAGGACCTAAATGAAAAACACCTGGTGAGACAGCTCTCGCAATGTAATAATAGTGCTTTTCTTTCTTCGTTGCTGTTACGAAAATATTTACTCTATCGTCTCTAATATCCTTATAATCAGGGTAAGAACGTTTTTTTATCCATTGTAAATCCGGAATATTAACAATACGCGAGTTTTCTATCTCAAAACCAGCCGGAACAATATCAGATATGACAACATTTTCGATGTCAGAAACCTGCAAAGTGTTGATTGTCAAACGAACCACAATTAAATCATTCTGTTT
This sequence comes from Bacteroidales bacterium, assembly GCA_029934165.1. Lineage (GTDB taxonomy): Bacteria > Bacteroidota > Bacteroidia > Bacteroidales > JAOZMU01 > JAOZMU01. The sequence continues at coordinate 5,251 of JAOZMU010000253.1, read as the reverse complement.
GAATTTATTGCTTACAACTAAATTACCTCTTCGGTCGTAATACGTACGTCGCACTTTCAAGAAATTGTCTTCTTCCTTAAAAGAGCCATCTTCCGAAATTCCTTCCGATTCCCAGAAATAAAACAACTTACCATTTCCAGTAGTTTTGATTTCTACCTTTCCACCCAAATCTTTTGTGTTGAATGTCATTGCTTTATTATTGTAATTTGCAACAACCTTTCCATCGACACTTATTTTTGCTTGTATATTGCTCTTTGCCGATTGCTTGGCAATTTTACCCAAAGCAATAAAAGAAAAAACTCTTTCTTGCGTATTCAAATATTTCTTAGTACGTAATACTTGAGATATATGTTTAGCCAAAACATCAACTTGCCCATTTGCAGGGTCAACCTCTTGCAGTGCGTAGAGCGCAATTGCCTCATCGCGTAGTGGAGAATAAAAACTACCACCAAATTGAGGCACAGATACTTCGCCACTAAATTCCTTTGGCAAAACATCGTAATATTTGTCTTTATCTCCCGATAAAGCGTATGCTGCTGCTAATAGGTATTTAGCGTCAAGACTAAGTAAATTTGGATTCGACTTGTAATAATTCATAGTCGAAATTTGAGCTTTCCCGGCAAGCGCAAGAACAAACATTGAGTAGGCTGCCTCCTTAGGAGCTATGGTACGCTTTTTATCACCATTGTAGTAGTAAGTTTCCGTATTTCCTTCCTTTAGTTTATGCTCTAAATAGTCAAGTAAATTTTTGACAAGCTGCACCTCAACATCGTAGCCAGCACCTTTTGCCTCCAGTAAAAAATGCGCCGCAAACACCGAACCCCACCACGTTTCGCTACCACTATTTGCCCAATAAGTTAGTCCACCATTATATAATTGCATCAATTTAATTTTCTGGATAGCTTCTTGAACATGATGCCTTGGGTTACTCTTCTGAGCCTTAGATTTTTGATTCAATAATCCATAAACTAAATCGTAATAATAAATCTGCGGAAATGCCTTAGAAACAGTCTGTTCCAAACAACCGTAAGGATATTGAACCAAAAAATCTAAATCGCGTGCAAATTCAACCATCGGCGAGTTGCTGATAACCAGCTTTTTTGCAATGCTTTGCTTCACAAAAGATTTCGTATCAAACACAATTTCAGTAGTTTTGCCAGCGTCAATGCGTCCGCTATTAGAGCGTTTTTGCAACGGCGAAGAAGGACGAACGGTAATGTCGGTTTCGTGCGAAAATGACTGACGTAAACCATTGACTTTCAGACTAATTTTCGATTCGCCAATTTGTGGTAATGCACGCACTCGAAACTTCACGCGTTTTTCGCTGTTTGCCTCTATTTTAACTCGCTTTTTTGCATCGCCCGAAACAACGAGCATTCCCTCGACGGTAATCTCGACAGCACAATCGGCTACGTTATCAGTCGTATTACTCACTGTAACAGGGATTTCCACAGAATCGCGCGGACTCAAAACACGTGGAATTCCGGGACTAATTACTAAATCGTCGGCAACTTTCATGTTGCTGTGCGACGACCCAAAACGCTTGTCCTTGTAGGAAACCGCCATAATTCTCAAATCGCCAGAAAATTGCGGAATATCAATCTCATAAGTTGCATTTCCTGCTGCGTCAGCTTTGAGTATTCCGCTCCAAAACGAAACAAGATTTACTCTATTGTTTTCCAATGGATTACCACGCATACCGAGCATTCCGCCACCACCCGGTTTTCCTGTCGTCATCATTCGTTCTGGCAACAAAAATGGATAAATATCATGTGTTTTTACCGCCAATGCTCTTTTTCCGTAGAAGTGATTATATGGCGCAGGAGTCTTATAATTAGTTATTTGCAAAATTCCCTCATCTACGACAGCTACCGTAACAGCCGCTCCGGGCAAAGTACGAATTGAGATTTTTTGCGTTTTCCTTGATTTAGAGGAAGTTGTAGCCGCTATTTTCACAGGAATTTGATTTTGCGGATTTTCAACTATAACAGGCACAAAACCGTGAGCAACAGTCAAAGGAAAATCCGAATTTACGTGAGGCTTTATCAATGTGGCAGTTACATAAACATTTGGAACATGCAAGTCTTCGAGTTTTAAGGTTATTTTAGCAGCACGTTTGTCTGTGTTTACGTAAAAATGCTTAATGACTTCTGAGTTTTCAACCGTAACTAAAATTTTACCCGAAAATGGAGCTTTCAAAATCAAATTTGCTGTTTCTCCAACTTTATATTTGTCTTTATCTGTCTCAATATCAATTTGCCCCTCATTATTTACCTTAAAAGAGCTATATGTTGTACGTCCATGGCCGTAAACATAAAATGTTTGTATTACGTAAGAATCAATGTCTGGTAAAGCTACGCGAATATCATAACGCCCAGACTCTGTTGGCAAAAAGTCAAAATTCAGATTTCCGTTTATTACAACATCTTTTTCCTTTACTACAACTTCTTGTTCTTCAGACTGATAACTAAAATAATTGCCCGACTTTGATAAAACAGTCTTAAAATCATGTTTAATAATCGTAATTTTTGCCTTGGCATTGTTTACTGTTTTTCCATCTTTATCAATAGCAACAATAGGAAAATTAATTTTCGCATCAGTTGGGTAATAATACTTATCGTTCTTAACGCCAAAGAAGTATTTTTGGGTGTAAACATCAAAACTCCGTTTTCTACTGACCGAACGACCTGTTTCATCAAAGACACTAACATAATATGTAGCCTGCAAAACGCCTCTACCATAGTAATCTTTATCTATTGTAAATTTTTCTGTCGCTAATCCTTTAGCATCAGTTTTTCCTTCAGATTGCTCACTGTCAAAGTAATAATGAGTGCCATCGATGCCAAAATTATAACCAGAATATCCTTTGGGAGCAAAGTGTTTGTTGCGTAAAGATTGCTCGGCTTTATAGTTTCGTCCGGCAGCTGGTGGTCCAAAAAAGTTAACCGCAGAAATATCAAGTTTCATTTCATCGCCATTTGCAAGAAATTTCTTGTCAAATTTCACATCAACTTTTATTCTATCTGGCAGAAACTCTTCAACGGCAAAGGATTTTGACGTTAAATACGCACCATTTGCAAGATATACTTCAAGAGAATACGAACCTGTCATGGCGTTTTTGTTCAACGTCAAACTCGTTTCGACTGAACCAAACTCATTAAGTTTTTTGCGTATAGTTTTAAGCTCTTTTCCGCTTGGCGACACAAATTTTAACTTCATCGGGATTGCCTTTGGTGTTTTCCATTGAAAATCGCGTAAAATAGCTGATACTGAAACTGTTTCGCCAGGTCGATATAGGTCGCGTTCAAAATAAATGTAAGCGTCGATTTCAGAATTGGTCAATGTCTTTCCCGCTACGTCATATCGCGACATTCCGATAACAGTTTTACTAAGTGGAATAAATGTAAAATCTGAACCGTACTGTGCTGTAACTAACGAAATATCAAAGTTTTCCATACCAAATTTTTGTGGCGAAAATTTTGCAAAACCTTCTGAGTCTGTTTTTGCCGTACCTACAACTTGGTTATTTTTACCGATAAACTCAAGAGTTACACCAGACAATTTACGTACATCTTGTATTGAATTTGCAAATACACTCACACTTTTTTTGCCTTTCTTCACAATCAATCCAATATCCGAAATCGAAACAACCTTCAAATCGCGCACCCAATATTCGTCTTCAGAAAAAACTTCTACAACGTAAGTACCTTTAAAATCAGGTATTTTATCCACAAAGTCAAGTTTCAACAGTTTATGGTTTTGCACCGAAGGCAAGTCCTTGGTATCATATTTTTTCTCGAAGATATTATCGCCCCTTCTTCCTGGGGTTGGCGCTTTATCATAGTAATAGTCATCGTAGTCGTAACGATTAAAGCTACTATAATCGTCAGCTATATAGGATATTAGGTTGTTTTTATAAACCTTATAAACACGCACTGTAACTTTATCCACATTTATCAGATTTATATCTACGAATTTATTACCATTTCGACTGAGATATACGCCCTTCGCATTTGCAAATCTAATTTTAGGACGCAGTATGCCAAACGAAATATTTTCGTTATAATCGTATTCAAGTTTACCACCTAAAATTCCTAATAAACCATTTTTCACAATCACTTCGTAGTTTTTCTTTGCATCAAATTCATCGCTGGTTATCAGTATCTTATCTTTAGAAACAGTTGTAGTAAATTTTACTTTTGGTTTTATGGTAATAAATTTTTCAATATTTTTTTTAATAGCTGTTTGTGATAAAAAGATAGAAACTGTTCCGGAAATTCCGTCATGAAACGCATGCAATTTCTTTACACCTAACTTATTAGTAGTCGGGCTTTTAATGTTTTTCTCGACATCATTTTCAAATCGTAAATCATTAAATTTAAACCCTTTGAGCAATACTATTTTAATATCGTGATTTTCTTGGCTCGAAATATTGCCGGGCAAAAACATTCTGATGGTTTTAGATTTGTTCAAGCCCTGCAAAACGGGTGTAACTTCCTTACCATCAATGGTAATCTTTGTCGATTTTAATAGATAGGCAGGTTTGATAGCGTAATTAAATTTCAAATCCAGAAAAAGCCCAGCAGAAAGTGCCTCAGAGGGTTTTTCTGCCCAGTATGCAGATGCATCTTCCCATTTTAGGAATGGTGTATGAAACTTAAAATTTGGCTCTTCAATGGATTCAAGTATCTTTGGATTTATTACGGTAGCAGTGTAATTAGTTGATGCCTTGAGTTTTGAGTAAGGTGAAAAAACAAGCTGATTTTTTCTTTCCCAGTAAAATCGTCCTCTAATGGCTGGCTCGAATTGTATGTACTGAACTGTGTCCCAAGCTCGTACCATACTATCATTCACCATATCTTTTTTAAACAAAAAAACCATATTGCCTAGCTGTGGAGCAACATCGGTGAAATTGCGAGACAGTTTAAAAGTTTCGGCACAAGCAGAAACTATAAGCAAGCTAACGAGAATTATATACCATTTTTTACGCATAATTAAATTTTAAATTATTGTTATAATTGATAATTAAGAATTGACTACCGCTTGAAAATAAGCGTTTTAGGAAATCTGAAAAAGTAAATTATTCTATTTAGAACTAAGATTAAATTAACTTATACCATTATTTGCTATTTGGTGCTGATTTTCAGTCAAATAGTAAAATTGGTGTCTCAATATTAAAAAGCAGGGTTTGTTCATAAAATTTGTTTGTTTTGTTAAATCGCTTGCTACAAAGGCGTTTTGCGGCAGGGAT
>JAOZMU010000252.1 GCA_029934165.1 Bacteroidales bacterium | reverse complement strand
AAACTAAATCAGGCGTAAGCAAAATTATTAATTATTAATTTTCCATTACTAAGCAACATTAAATATGTCTTAGACCTTAAAGAAATTTATCAATTAAATCGCACAGGTCTTTGCAAGGCACGAATGAGTGAGTTGACGTTTGTAAAAAAACTTAAATGCAATGGCACTAAGTGCCTTGCACTTTTTAATATTGAGACAATGATTTACTATTTGACTGAAAATCAGCAATAAACAGCAAATAATGGTACAGGTTAATTTAATCTTTGTTGTAATACATGAAACCGCAAAAAAAAAAATCATGTTTAAAAAAATATGCTTATTACTAATTTCTTTTTTCACCTTTGGCTCTGCTTTTACGCAGCAAGAAATTATTGTCGGAATATCTGATAGTCCTCCGTTAAAATACTTTGATGAAAACAATAAACCACAAGGTTTTTTTGTCGATTTATTGGCACACATTGCACAGCAAGAAAATTGGAAACTCGTTTACAAACACGGCGATTATAACCAATGCTTAGGCTGGCTCAAGAACGATGAAATTGACATCATGCCGGGGTTGGGTTACACCGTAGAACGCGCAAAAATATTTTCGTTCAACAAGGCAGATGTTGTCTCGACTTGGACTTTGCTCATTTCGACACCAGACCTTGACATCAAAAGCATAGAAAATGTTAATAACAAGAGAGTTGCATACGTAAAAGAAGATGGTTTTGCCGCAAATAATCTTATTGGGCTTAAACATTTGGCATCTCAATTCGATGTTAAGTACAAAAAAATAGAGGTCGAATCGTATAAAGAATTATTTGAGTTTTTGGAAAATAAAAAAGCTGATATTGGAATTGTAAATCGCTTATACTCAGACAATTTACAGGACGATTACAATTTCAACAAAAGTCCGGTTACATACTCACGCGTTAGCTTGCGTTTTGCTTTTCCAAATTCTAACCCGTTATCGGAAAAATTAATTCATAAAATAGATAATTCGATAATTCAACTTAAAGAAAACCGAGAATCCTACTATTACGAAATACTGGATAAATATATTCCGAAATCTAAAAAAACGCAAATTCCTGAGTGGTATTATTACATTTTATATCTCGGACTTGGCGCACTTATCATCTTTATTATCAATAACATAATCCTAAAACGAGCGATAAATCATGCCAACACAAATTTGGCTAACGCATCTGAAACAATCAGAGCCAACGATAGTTTCTTGCAACTGGCTTTAAATGTCGCCAAACAAGGCACTTGGAACTATGATTGTGAAAAAGATGAGGTGCATTACAACAAAGAATTTAGCGAAATTCTCAATGACGAGCCTTCAGAGGTTATTGGAACGATAGAACACTGGACAGACCGCATTTTTTCTGCGGATAAAAAACTTATAATAAAGAAATTAAATAGCTTTTTGGCTGGCGATGTTTCCGAATTTTCGGAAGATTTTCGGATGCAGACCTTCGATGGAACAGCAAAATGGTTTTTTTGTCAATGTAGAGTTATATCTAAAACGGAAGATGGCAAAATTACGCAAGTTATTGGTGCGCTTGCCGACATTTCGGATAGAAAACGCTTTGAGAGTTTGTATAACGAGAGCGAGCTGAAATTCAACACATTTTTAAACAACTCGTCGTCAATGATTTACATAAAAGACACAAAAGGTGTCTATTCAATTGTAAATAAAGAATTTATAAATGTTTTTAAGCGAAGCCAAGAGGAAATTTATGGTAAAACTGATGCCGATTTTTTTGCAGCAATTTATTCCGACCCAATCATCGCTAACGATTCCGAAGTTCGGGATTCTGGTAAAACAATCCAAGTGGAAGAAAAAATGTTTGATGGCAAAAATGAGCGTATCTTCCTATCAATCAAGTTTCCCCTTTACGATGATGCAAATAAGGTTTCCAGTATTTGTGGCATTTCGATAGACATTACTCATTATAAAGAGGTTAGTACCGAGCTTGAAAATCACAGAAAAAAACTCGAAGCTATCGTAAAAGAGCAAACTGCCGAAGTATATCATGTCAACGAACAACTATCGGCAGCAATCGAAGAGTTGCAGGCTATTACAGAACAATTGTCTGACGAGGTAACTTTTCGTCGCGATGCAGAAAAAGAGCTCGAAGGTTATAAAAATAAATTAGAAATCCAAGTAGAAAAACGAACATTAGAACTAAAAGAGAGCGAGGAAAATTTCCGACAACTGGCAGAAAATATCAATTCTGTTTTCTTTTTACGTACGGCAGATAATAAAATACTATATATCAATCCAGCTTTTGAAACTATTTTTGGGTATAAAAAAGAGATATTGATGGAAAAACCCGATATTTTATCGACATGGATTCATCCTGACGATATAAAAAATATGATGGGAGTCGCCTATTCCAGCGAGTTGGAAAAAAACGGTAGCCTTAATCTTCAATATCGTATCATACGTCCAGACAGGGAGATACGTTGGCTTTGGGCGCGAAGTTACCCCGTTTACGACGAAACAGGAAAGATTTATCGCATCGTTGGTATAACAAACGATATTACCGAAATAAAGGAGTTTGAGGATAAATTGCAGCAAGCAAAAGAAAAAGCAGAAGAATCCGACAGACTGAAAACAGCTTTCCTTGCAAATATGTCTCATGAAATACGCACGCCATTAAATGCCATTGTTGGTTTTACTCATTTTTTAGCAATGCAAGGAATTACCCAGCAACAAAAACAACAATACGTAAAAATAATCAACAGAAACACCACCTCCTTACTGAATTTAATCGAAGACATAATCGAAATTGCAAAAATTGATTCTGGACAAATAAAAATTCGTGAGTCCGAATTTCAAATCAAAGAACTTGCAACAGAATTATTCGATAAGTTCAATAACCACACGAATCTAATCGAGAAAAAAGAGTTAAATTTTGAGTTTGTGCCACACGAATTTCTCGACGAAGTAACAATTCTATCCGACAAAGAAAAGATAAAACAAGTTTTATCTAACCTCTTGGCTAATGCTTTCAAATTTACAGAGTTAGGAGAGGTAAAATTTGGATATAACGTAAATGATGATGACAAAAATAACAAGAGGCTTATTTTCTACGTAAAAGATAGCGGAATTGGTATTGATGAGGATAAATTAGACTCCATTTTCGAACGATTTATGAAAATAGAAGACCACAAAACAAAGCTATATCGTGGCACAGGAATAGGGCTTACAATTGCGCGCAGCCTATCCAAGTTAATAAATGGTAAAATATCGGTAGAATCGAAAAGAGGAATTGGCTCAACGTTCTTTTTATCAATCCCTTTCTACTCTGCTCCAAAGCCAAAACTGAGCCTACGTAATATTATTCCAGATATAGCAGATAATTATAACTGGAAAAATAAAACCATTCTTATTGTTGAAGATGAATTGTCTAACTATCTGTATTTGAACGCGTTGCTAACATCTACATACGCAAAAATTATCCATGTTACAAATGGAAAACACGCAGTCTCCATTTGCAAGGAAAACAAAAATATAGACATTGTTCTGATGGATATTCAGTTGCCAGAGATGAACGGAAAAGATGCCACAAAAGCAATAAAAGAGTTTCGTAACTCATTGCCAATCATAGCACAAACAGCTCATGCAGGCAGCAACGACATCGACGAATGTTACGAGGCTGGTTGCAACGACTACATATCCAAGCCAATAAACTCTGAAATGCTATTAGTAAAAATAAATAAGTATATTATGAGTTCAAATTGAGTGTAAATACTTGATTTGATAGGCAATTAACTTAATTTACTCTATACCGTTTTTGAGTGCTACTGGGTGTAACTATTGCGTATCTCAACAATTGTCTTCTTAATTTGGGGATACGCTTTTGCAAAATCTTCCGATTCGTTGAATTGTTGTTTCAAATTAGAAAGTTTCTGGTGTAGGTCTTGCACCTCTTCGTTGACAACAAAAGCATTGCTATCTACCATTACATCAAATAAATACTTCAAAATATTATCAAGCGACTGTTCGATAGAAGTTCGCCTTTTGTCGAGAAAATTTTGTGCAATATCGTCATTTGGCAAGTGCATCAACAGATATATGCTCTCTAGCCACGCACCAGTTACAATGAACGGCAAAATATTTACATCATCAATATCCTCCAAATATAAACATGCGTTATTATAGGCATTTGCAGCTATCGAAATTAACGAATCTTGGTTGTGTAAATTATTTGTTAACCGTTTTATTATCTGCCGATTATAGCCACGTCCGACATTCAAAACATCAGCAAGTTTTTTTGTCGTATGAAAATATATTAGCGATTCCTGATTTTGTTTAAAAATGGTACAGTAAGCTAAATCTGACGCATAAATACCAAAATTGAAGGCTCTATAAACATTGGTAGAATATCCTGATGTTTTATTGTACCTAAGTAAAATATTCCGATTAAAATCGAAATTATGCGACAGTAAAAACATGTAAATATTTACAGGTAATGGTATTTTATACTTGGTATATACCAATGGCAACGCAGACGAATAATCAACAATAATCGAATCTTCATCTTTCAAGCCATCGGTTTCGTCCGTTTCGTCTGTGTTAATTGTACTGCAAGCATTAGCAACAAAAACAGATAACAATACGAAAAACATCAATTTATACAACAACGTAAATTTCATAATTGCCCTGCACTTTTTAATATTGAAACTATTATTTACTATTTAACTGAAAATCAGCAATAAACAGCAAATAATAGTATAGATTAATTTAATCTTCGTTCTAATTGGTAATAAATTTAGAAAAAGAAATACTTTAACTATTATTATTTACCTACGTAACTCAAAGTTCTCGCCAAGATACAATCTACGCACCTTTTCATCGGCAGACAATTCTTCTGCTGTTCCCGATTTTAAAATATTACCCTCGTAAAGCAAATACGCTCTGTCTGTGATAGATAGCGTTTCATGCACATTGTGGTCGGTAATTAATATTCCAATATTTTTTGCCTTTAACTTACTTATTATCAACTGGATATCCTCTACTGCAATCGGGTCAACGCCAGCAAATGGCTCATCAAGCAAAATAAACTTTGGTTTAATTGATAATGCTCTTGCAATTTCTGTTCTACGACGCTCACCACCAGAAAGTTGCAGCCCTTTGCTTTTTCGTATTTTTTGTAACCGAAACTCATCTAACATCTCCTCAAGACGCTCACGTTGGTACTCCTTCGAGAATTTACTCATCTCTAAAACCGAGAAAATATTATCCTCGACAGACATATTCCTAAAAACAGACGACTCTTGCGGCAAATACCCAATTCCTAGTTTTGCCCGCATATACATCGGATGTCCAGTAATGTCCAAATTGTCGAGATATACAGAGCCTTCGTTGGGACGAATTAGCCCAACTATCATATAAAAAGAGGTTGTTTTCCCAGCTCCATTTGGACCCAATAGCCCAACAATTTCACCTTGCGAAACTTCAAACGAAACACCCTTTACAACAGTACGTTTGCCGTATTTTTTTTTAATATTATCGGTTCGTAATCGTAATTTTGATTCTTCCATAATGGATAATAAATTCTTAATTTTATTATTAAAGTAGTTATGTAAGTATTTTTACAAAAATCCGCCTTTTATTAGCGTAAGTTACTAATAACCAGCTAATACGCTTCATAAAAAACGATTCGCATTAAAAAGAAATATTTTTATAGTTTTTTTTTATGGGCGGCTTGTGGGCTTTCCGCTTGTAGTCGGTGTGCTGCCATGCGTTTTTGGCAAGC
>JAOZMU010000014.1 GCA_029934165.1 Bacteroidales bacterium | reverse complement strand
ACAACCTCATCGCAAATTGGCATAATGGACTTAATTGCCTCAACAATAGGATAATCGTAAATCAAAGCGTTACGAATAAATGTAAAACCAGAAACTTTCATATCGAAAATATTAGTTTATGAGAAATAAGACGATGTTCCTAAAACGCCTGTAAATCAAGCAGTTTCTTATAAACACCATCTTTTGCAATTAATTCTTCATGTCGCCCACGCTCGACAATTTTTCCACTCTCTAAGACACAAATTTCGTCGGCATGTTTTATGGTCGATAAACGGTGCGCAATAACCACGGAAGTCCTGTTTTTCATTAAGTTAGTCAAAGCATCTTGCACCATTCGTTCCGATTCAGTATCAAGAGCAGAAGTTGCCTCGTCTAAAATCATAATTGGCGGATTTTTTAAAACGGCACGCGCAATACTAATCCGTTGTCGCTGACCACCAGATAGTTTGCTTCCCCTATCGCCAATATTTGCGCGATACCCATCTTCGGTAGCGATAATAAATTCGTGAGCATTTGCAACTTTTGCAGCCGCTATAACTTCCTGTTCTGTTGCATGTTCGACCCCGAAAGAGATATTATTATAAAATGTATCGTTAAATAAAATTGATTCCTGATTAACATTCCCCATCAGCTCGCGTAAATCTTTGATACGACATTCGTTAACTTGCTTGCCGTCTATAAGTATTTCCCCGTTAACTACATCGTAAAATCGCGGTAGTAAATCTACTAATGTTGATTTTCCTGAACCAGACTGCCCAACCAGCGCAACTGTCTTACCCTTAGGTATTTTAAGATTGATATTTTTCAAAACATCAACAGCGTCATACTTAAATGTTACGTTCTTAAATTCTATACAATCGTTGAACGAATTGATAGAAATTGGCTTTTCGACTTCGGCAATTTTCTCTTCTGCCTTCAAAACCTCATTGACTCTATCGACTGATGCCAACCCTTTTTGAATATTGTAAAACGCAGTAGAAAAGGACTTTGCAGGATTTATGATTTGCGAAAAAATAGCCAAATAAGTGATAAAATTTTGAGGTTTCATTGTGCTATCCTCGTCCAAAACCATCATCGACCCATAATACATAACTATTATCATCACAGCGACACCAAAAAATTCACTCATTGGCGATGCTAAATAACGCTTACGCATCATTTTGTTTGCTATCCTATAATACGTATTATTCTCTTTCGCAAAACGTTTTTCGGCTTTACTTTCGGCATTGAAAGCTTTTACGATTCGCAATCCACCCAAAGTTTCATCAATTATTGAAAGTAACTCGCCCATTTTTGCTTGTCCTTTCATGGACACTTTGCGTAATGTCTTGCCAATGAATCCAATAGCAGCACCACTGATAGGTAATAACACCAAAACAAAGCCAGTAAGATATGGGTTCATCCCGATGAGCATTGCAAGAAATATCGCAATATTTAGCGGGTCGCGAAAAACCATCTCTAACGATGTCATTATCGACCATTCTATCTCTTGCACATCGCTGGTCATTCGTGCCATTATGTCACCTTTTCGGGAGTCAGAAAAATACCCCAAAGGCAGGCGAAGAATTTTGTTGAATATTTTATTTCTAAAATCGCGTACCACTCCATTTCGGATTGGTGCCATGAAATAATTTGCAAAATAGATAGATACATTCTTTAAAAATATCATACTCATAATTGTCATACTGACAATCACTAATGCCGTTTCTTCGCCATTTTCAATGATAATTTTACTTATATAATAATAGAAATTATTTTGGAGTGCATCGGCAGAAAAAGCAAACGCAATTTTCTCTGTTACAAGTGGTTGTGTTTTAAACAAAATTCCCAAAAACGGAATCAACATCGTAAATGAAAACAGCGAAAACAGTACTCCCAAAATATTAAAAAAAACATTTAGCGCAGCATAAATTTTATACGGAACTATATATTCAAAAACTAACTTAAAATACTCCCTCATGCGATTGTCTAATTTTATTTCAATTTCTAAATTCCCGTGTAATTGAACGGAGTAATGCTCAATAATTCTTTCTTAATATCTTCGTTTACAGAAAGATTACCAATAAATTCTTTGATTACTTTCTCGGATATTTTCTGGTTAGTTCGTGTCAATTCTTTCAAGGCTTCGTAAGGATTTGGATAACCCTCGCGGCGCAAAATTGTTTGAATGGCTTCTGCCACAACTATCCAGTTATTTTCTAAATCTTGCCCAATTTTATCTTCATTTACTATGAGTTTGCCCAATCCTTTTAGAATAGACTTGAACGAAATTAGGCTATGCGCAAGCGGTACACCAACGTAACGCAATACAGTAGAGTCTGTTAAATCGCGCTGAAGTCGCGAAATTGGTAGTTTTGAAGACAAAAAATGAAAGCCCGAATTTGCAATTCCCAAATTTCCTTCCGCGTTTTCAAAGTCTATCGGATTGACTTTGTGTGGCATAGCCGATGAACCTACCTCGCCCTTTTTGATTTTTTGTTTGAAATAATCCATCGAAACATAAGTCCAAATATCTCGACATAAATCTATCAAAATAGTATTTATACGGCTCATCGAATCGAAGATAGCTGCCAAATTGTCATAGTGTTCAATTTGAGTTGTTGTTTGCGAGCGCGTAAGTCCTAAAACGTTGTTTACTAAATGATTACCGAATCGAACCCAGTCAACCTTTGGGTAGGCAACATGATGGGCATTGAAATTTCCGGTAGCACCGCCAAATTTTGCAGGATATGGCTGCGACTGAAATATAACAAGCTGTTTTTCAAGGCGTTCTACAAAAACTGAAATCTCCTTTCCGAGTCGAGTTGGCGAGGCTGGCTGCCCATGTGTTCGAGCCAACAACGGAATTTGACTCCAATCCTCGGAAACCTCTGATAGCGTTTTGATTACATCTGAAATTTGCGGTAAATAAACATGGTTTACGGCATCTTTCAGAGATAACGGAACTGCTGTGTTATTTATATCTTGAGATGTCAGCCCAAAATGGATAAACTCCTTATATTCAGCAATTTTCAAGACATCAAAACGCTCTTTAATAAAATACTCAACTGCTTTTACATCGTGATTTGTGATAGCCTCAATTTCTTTAATTTTCTGAGCATCTTCTATTGAAAACTTAGAGTAAATTTCTCTAAGTTTTGGAAACTTATTTGCCTTAAATTCAGATAGTTGAGGAAGAGGCAACTCACACAAACAAATAAAATATTCAATCTCAACTCGAACTCTATATTTAATCAGTGCATATTCCGATAGATAATTTGCTATGTCTTGGGTTTTATTCCGATACCTTCCGTCAATTGGAGAAATTGCAGTTAATTCATTCATATACAACAATTTAATAAGCACATTGTGCTATTTATTACAAAAAGTTTTATGTTAATATTCAAGTTAAACCGGATAGCGTTAGCTCCCTATGAACCAGCAGTGTAAGGTTGTATGGTTAATTATTATTCAAAATATCAAACAACTTTCCAGCATCAACAAACGTTTTTTTTAGTTTCTTTGCGTCAAGACTTGCAAGTAATACAGGTGCATCTTTCGGCTTAGTAATGGAAAATTAATAATTAATAATTTTGCTTACGCCTGATTTAGTTTTAGTTAGGAATTTTAATGGTTTACTTTATTAAATTCATTTTACAAAGTTATTTTTACGCTTTATTTAAGATTTAAAAAGAATAGCGTTTTGCCGTTTGCAACTTTATCGCTTTCAACAAAACCCATTTTTTTTAGATACGTTTTATGCGATTTTGTTTTTGCATAACTACACAATTTACTGTATCCAAGGTTTATAAAGTCTTCTCTACGTTTTTCGTAAATGAAACTTCCTATCTTAAAATCACGATATTCTGGGATTGCAAAATCAAGACCTATAAGCATTGTTTCTTTATCAAATTCGCGGGCAAGAAAAATGCTGGCAACAGCCATATTCCGTAGGACAAAAAAACTTACTAAGTTTAAATATGGGTTGTACTTAAATCCGCTAAAAGTTTGCTCAATCTCTGTTTTGTGATAATCAAGAAAAGCTAATAAATATTTGTTGTTTCCTCTAATTTTGAGAGTTGTAAAGTACTCATTTTTATTCTTATACAGCTTAAATAAGAAGTATATATCAATTAAAGCGATGAACGAATTTAAAACTCCAACTGGAATTGCACCAATCATAAAGCCATAAATTGCGAACATCGAAGCTCCAACCAAGTTTATCCACCTGAGGCGCAAAATCGAATTCATCATAAGTGAAATTGCGATTACAACCGAGGCAAAATACCCAAACCACTCTAATAAGCCAATATTGAGAATATTTGTTGCTATTATCATAATATTTTGTTTGAATGAAATAAGCACTTAGTGCTGTTTATTAGGAAAAGTATTGTGTTGATATTCAAGTTAATAATAATTTGAAGGTTTCTTCTAATCAAAAAATTTCTGCGAAACGGGCGACAAAAGTAATAAAGAAAGAATAACTTCTGTGCCAAAAGCATTTTTTTTCATGTAATATTTCACTACTAACAAATATGATTTTATTTTTGCAGTTAATTAATTGATAATCAGAGAGTATTGTGTGTTGCTGAAATTATGGATTAACTTAAAGTAAACTTAGATTTTTGCTTTTTGTGGAGTAAAAACTTAGCATAAATTTAGTTTATACTTAATTTAACTTATTGAACTCCAACTAATTCGACTTCAAAAATGAGAGTTGAGTATCCCGGAATTGAGGAGCCTGCACCGCTACTGCCATAAGCCAAATTGGATGGGATAATTAGCGTAGCTTTTTCGCCACGTCGCATAGCGGCAATTCCTTCGTGCCAACCTAAAATTACATTGTCGTACATTAATTGAAAGCTAAAAGGTCCTTGGTCGTTTAGAGAAGAGTCAAACACCTCGCCATTAAGCAAATAGCCTTTGTAATGCACAAAAACTCTATCGCCTACAAGGGGGGTAACGTCGTTTGTTTCTAAGGTTTTGATGATATACAGACCGCTTGCTGTTGGCTCGGTGGTGATATTATTTTCTTCTAAATAGACATTCAAGCGAGCCATTTCGTCCTGAAACCCAGTATCATCGTCATTATCGCAACTTGAGAAAATGGAAATTGCTAATAGCAATAATAAATAAGATTTTAATTTTTTCATAAAATAAATTATTTATATAATTAAGTGAATTACGAATTATAAGTTACGAATTTGCGTAAAGTTATTGACAACCAAAAATTTTATAACAACCTTAAATCCGCAAGTCTTTTTATAAGTAATTGAATTTCAATAATTAAAATCTATTTTACTTCACTTGTTTAGGTGAAACAAAATAGATACAAATACTTAAAAATAAAAGGATTACAAAAAGACCTTCGGATTTAAGGAACACTGAAATATTATTAAATTTGTTTTGTGGTTAATAGTAGGATACACAGGAATGCTAAGTAATGGAAAATTAATAATTAATAATTTTGCTTACTCCTGATTTAGTTTTAGTTAGGAATTTTAATGGCTTACTTTATTAAATTCATTTTGCTTACGCACAAAAGACTTACGCGTATTTTTTAAACTGTGCAAATCTCTATTTGTTTTCACTGCGAAAAAGCGATAAATCAAAAAATAAAATATCTTAAAGGGTTATTTCTTGACTAAAAGGAGTTCCTGGAATTGACAGCGTTGCGGTATTGTCGCATGCTCCGTTTCCAAAATCTATTTCGGCTGGCAAAAATGCTGGAATTGCGTACTGAATCACTCCACTCACTATTTCTTTACAGCTTGCTTTTAGCAGTAAATCATCGGTGATTGTCGTAACATACGTATCGCCATTTAGCGTAGTACCATGTGCAGTTCCTGAGATGGAATACTCGTCATCTTCGCTATTTAATAGCGTATTCATTCCTGCAATCCATGATATTGTGCGTACTGCATCGTAGTCAATTGTACCACTGGGTGTTGTTACTTCGCCATTTACTATTGTTTGCGTACACGACCAAACGTTGTTTTGGATAGAAATGTTGGCTGCATACGTGCCATTGACTTGGATAGAATCGACCTTATATCCCTGAAACTCAACAGTCATAGACGAGCCATGTATCCACACTCTGCCAGTGTATGTAATTACAAGAACGCCTTGTCTGATTTTTCCGTCAGGGCTTTGGCAGGTGCCTTCGTTGCCCCAGTCGATGGTAATTGTTTTTGGAAAAACTCCCGGCGTAATAGGCACTATCGACAGTGTTGCGCATGGTTCTTGCCAGTTTTTCGAGTCCGATTCAGCATCTAAACTCATGTTTAAAACATCTGAAAAGGCAGTCTCGGCAATGTCAACATCATCTAATGCTTTTCCGTAATTATCAGTGCCTTGTGCTACTGCTGGGTCATCATCTGACTTGCAACCAGATACGAAAATAATGGTGCTAAAGACCATTAAAACGAAAATTAAATAACTGAAATTTCTCATAATTAAAATTTTAAGGTTATGATTTATCATTACTATCGGTGTGGCTTCAAGCTACATAAATAGTAGTAACATTTATAAGTACTCTTACAAAAGTTCTTACGCTTTTTATTAACCTAAGTTGTTAATTCACAGCTTAAACGTTTCATAAAAAATAGGTCTTAGACCTTAATTCATAATATACGACTTATTTGTTGATTTGCCGTACGATTTGGCAGAATAAAAAAAAAAACGGAAAATAATGATATAATTCATAAACAAGGTAGTTTCTTATTTTTACTTTTACCCGAAAATGAGATGGTTCTATAAGTATTGTGTATCAATAAGCGTGGTATGTTTTTATTGTGATGCGTATTGAGTTGATAATCAAGATGATAATAGCTGTTTTTAAGTGTCGATTATTTTTATGCGCTTACTTGTTTATACCATTAAAATGAATTTTAAAAAATATTTTCATTTTGTTTAATATAACACAAAACATTATAGCATGATGGCAACAGAAAAATTTATCACCCGACACAATGGACCGCACGGGCATGAAATCAGGATTATGCTGGAAAAAATTGGTGTGTCTTCAGTCGATGAATTGATTGACCAAACCGTTCCGAAATCTATAAGGCTGCAAAATCCGATGCAACTTGCAGAAGGAATTAGCGAATTTGATTTCTTGAAAAAAATCAAAGCAATAGCGTCGAAAAATAAGCTTTATCGTACTTTTATTGGTGCTGGTTTTTATGGTACAATAACGCCTTCGGTTATTGTCCGTAATATTTTTGAAAACCCGTCGTGGTACACTTCTTACACACCCTATCAGGCAGAGATTTCGCAAGGAAGATTGGAAGCACTTCTTAATTTTCAGACGACAATTTCGGATTTGACAGGAATGGAGCTTGCAAATGCCTCTTTGCTGGACGAGTCAACGGCTGCGTCTGAGGCTATGATGATGATGAGAAATACGCGTGCTCGGGCAGCGGTGAAAAAAGGTGTAAATCGGTTTTTTATAGACGAAAATATTTTTCCACAAACGCGCGAAGTAGTAATCTCGAAAGCCGAAGCTCTTGGTGTTAAGGTTGTTATCGGGAATTTTGCGAAATTTGAGTTTAGCGGAATGGAGTTTGGAGCTTTGTTGCAGTATCCGGCTGCCGATGGTTCGATTATTGATTATAGCCAATTTGTAAAAAATGCCCATAACAATGGCGTACTTATCGGTGTTGCGGCGGATATTTTAAGCCTTGCACTTCTTACACCACCCGGCGAATGGGGCGCAGATATAGTTGTTGGTTCTACTCAACGTCTCGGTATTCCGATTGGCTATGGCGGACCACATGCTGGGTATTTTGCTACCCGCGAAAAATATAAGCGTAATATTCCTGGTCGAATAATTGGCGTTTCTAAAGATGTTCATGGGAATAATGCACTGCGTATGGCGTTGCAAACTCGGGAGCAACATATCAAACGCGAAAAGGCTACATCTAATATTTGTACTGCTCAAGCTCTTTTGGCGACCATGGCAGGAATGTATGCTGTTTATCATGGTGCAGAAGGTTTGCAACGTATTGCATTACACGCACATAACGCTGCAAACATCATAAATACTGAATTGCGAAAATTAGGAATAGAACAACTTAACAAGAATTTTTTCGATACGCTTTGTGTTCAACTTCCTGACAATGTTAATTTTTGGGATATTCAAAAGATTGCACTGAAAAAAGAGTTGAATTTATACTATTTGGGGAATAATCAAATTCAGATAAGCACCGATGAAACAACGTCGATTTGTAGCATCAAACGAATTGTAAATACCTTTGCAGAGGCTTTTGGCAATGAAAAATTGGAAAAAGTTGCAGCAGAAACAATGCCAATTTCTTTCGAGGAAAAATTTAAGCGTACTAGCGATTTTTTAACGACAGATTTGTTTAAACGCTATCGTACGGAAACTGAGATGATGCGCTATATCAAGCAATTGGAGCGTAAAGATTTTTCGTTGACGCATTCGATGATTTCTTTAGGGTCTTGTACAATGAAACTCAATGCAGCAACAGAAATGTTACCTTTGAGCTGGATGGAATTTGGGAATTTGCACCCATTCGTGCCAATCGACCAAGCCGAGGGTTATCATCAATTGTTTGAGGAGCTTGAAAAAGATTTATGTGCCATAACTGGTTTCGAGGCAATTTCTCTTCAGCCAAACTCTGGAGCAGCCGGCGAATATACTGGTTTACGAGTGATTGCAGAGTACCATAAAAAGCGTTGCGAAGGTGCGAGGAATATCGTTCTCATACCTGCATCTGCGCACGGAACAAATCCTGCAAGCGCGATAGTTGCTGGTATGAAAGTCGTTGTGGTTGCTTGCGACGAAAATGGTAACATAAAAATTGATGACCTTAAAGAAAAGGCAGAAAAGCATAAAGACGATTTGGCGGCATTTATGGTTACGTATCCATCTACGCACGGTGTTTTTGAGGAGGGCATTATCGAAATGTGCCAGATAATACATAACAATGGCGGACAAGTTTATATGGACGGTGCAAATATGAATGCTCAAGTTGGGTTGACAAATCCGGCAATAATTGGCGCAGATGTTTGTCATCTGAACCTGCATAAAACGTTTGCAATTCCTCACGGTGGAGGTGGACCAGGCGTTGGACCAATTGGAGTTGCGGCACATCTTGCAGCATTTTTGCCATCGCACCCAGTTGTGAAAACTGGTGGCGAACATGGAATTGGGGCTGTTGCGGCTGCACCTTGGGGTAGTGCTATGGTTCTTCCAATATCTTATGGCTACATTAAAATGGCTGGTAGAGACGGACTTACGGAAGCAACAAAAATTGCTATTCTCAATGCTAACTATCTAGCGTCTATGTTAAAAGAATATTTCGGAATTTTATATACAGGTGCAAACGGAAGAGTTGCACATGAGATGATTTTGGAGTGCCGAAACTTTAAAGGTATGGCTGGAATAACAGAAGGTGATATTGCTAAACGCTTGATGGACTATGGTTTCCATGCTCCAACTTTGTCCTTTCCTGTACACGGAACTTTGATGGTAGAGCCAACAGAAAGCGAGTCGTTGTATGAGCTTGACAGATTTATCGAAGCGATGATTTCTATTTATAACGAAATTATGGAAATTAAAGACGGAAAAGTTGATGCAACGGATAATGTCTTGAAAAATGCACCTCACACCGCAATAGAAGTTACAGCAAACGAGTGGAAACACGAGTACGGACGCGAAAAAGCTGCCTATCCGTTGCGATGGATTGCCGAAAATAAGTTTTGGCCATCTGTTGCCCGTATAGATGATGCGTTTGGAGACCGTAACCTATTCTGTAACTGCACAATACTCGACAATTATCGCGAAGAAATACGTAAGTAAAAACGAGGAGGTATTGACATAAAATAATTTTGATAATCTTTTTAAAACTGAAAAAGTTGGAAGAACTATTTAAGTACTCATACAAAAGTTCTTACGCTTTTTATTAACCTAAGTTGTTAATAAAAAGCTAAAACATTTCATGAAAATAAGGTCTTAGTAATTAATAATTAATAATTAATAATTTTGCTTACGCCTGATTTAGTTTTAGTTAGGAATTTTAATGGCTTACTTTATTAAATTCATTTTACTTAGTAATGGAAAATTAATAATTAATAATTTTCCATTACTTAGACCTTATTTTAAACAGAACACTTAAATAAATTTGTCTGATAAATTATATTCAAATCCATTGTTTTTGTGTTCCACTGTTTCTTGCTTTTGTTTATTTTCGTGATTAGTAATCGGCATCTTTCATAACCCACTAAAAGTAGGTGGCAATTTTTTTCACAATTGCGCATAACTATGCGCCGTTTTGGAAAATAGGTGTTTGTATTTGGTTATAATTAGACAAAAACACAATTCACGCTAATTTATTTAAAGTTTTGCTAATCAATGAATTAGTATTTTTCTTAATAGTTTTTCCGACTTTTTCAGTATGTCAAGAATATAAAAGCTGTATGTTTATCAAATAATAATATGAAGTTCAAATTAACGTGCAGACACGGGGTGGCATTTAAATTAACGTGCAGACATCATCGTGACGCGTCAAAAAAATCATTATGTACAAAAAATACAAATCATTAAACGAGATAGTAAAATTAGCGATAAACGCATTGATTCTCGGGCTAATATGGGTAATATTCTATAAGTATTTTCGCCACTCAGAAGGCATAAGTTCAATCTACGAAACTGGTTCAAATTGGTTTACTGCGTTTTTATTAAATGCAAGCAGTGGAGTTCTGGAGCTGTTTGGCTACGAAACAATTATCAATGGTAAATACATGAAAATAGTAAATTCTCCCGGTATTTTCTTAGATAGGGGTTGCCTTGCACGCAATTTAATGGGGTTGTTTTTTGGGTTTATGCTTGCATACCCAGGTATAATCAGAAAAAAATTATGGTACATTCCATTTGGGCTAATCGTAATCAATATCTTCAATATTATCAGACTTTCGGCACTTGCATGGCTTACACTTGCGCACCCCGATTTGGTTGAGGTAAATCATCACTATGTATTCAAAATTATTGTTTTTAGTGCAATTTTACTTATGTGGTATTTTTGGATTTTTAAAATTAATGTCGCCACAATACCAAAAGCAAAAACAGACAGCTGAAAAATAGACACTACTGTTGGTGTGGCTTCAAGTCATACCAACAGTAATGATAACGTAAGTGCCTATTTTTGCAGCTGTTATTGCAGTGAGTATCAATGAGTTAGCCGGTTTTCTTTGAAAATAATAGATGCCAATTTGTTAGTGTCTAACATCAACGCAAGTTTTCCGTTGCCAAGCAAGCTACCTCCCGAAAGATAATCGTGGCGAGCAAAAACTTTCCCTAGTGGTTTCAGTACGGCTTGATGTTCGCCAACGACTTTATCGACAATAATTGCCACTTTTTGCTTCTCTTCGCGGACGATGACGACTTTATGTTTTTTCGGCAAATTTCCTTCCAACGAAAATTCATTGCGAAGTAAAATGTATGGCAATAATTCACCGTTAATGGCTATATGTTTGTTGATTTTCGCATCAACTTCAATCGCAGAAACCGTTGTGCACTCAATAACTAACGATAGCGGGATAAGGAAAAACGAATTGGCACAACGTACCAAAAGGGTATCGACAATCGAAAGAGTTTGCGGAATTTTTATTGTTATTGTTGTACCGACATTTGTTTCGGTCTCAATTTCTAACTTGCCGCGCATTTCAGTAATTTTTTTTGCTACGACATCCATTCCAACGCCTCGCCCCGAAACTTCGGTAACATTTTCTGCCGTCGAAAAGCCAGATTTTGTCACCAAATTTACAAGCTCCCGATTCGTCAATTCCGTCTCTTTTGTAATAAGTCCTTTTTCTATCGCTTTTTCGCGCACTCGTTTAATGTTGATGCCACGTCCATCGTCTTGAATAGAAATGTAAACATAAGCACCAGAGTAATAGGCGCGTATCGAAATTGTGCCTGTTGGCGATTTCTTTTGGGCTTTTCTTTCTTCTACCGTCTCAATACCATGGTCGATGCTATTTCGTATTATGTGTAACATCGGGCTATTCAGACTATCAATGATTGTCTTATCTAGCTCTGTTTCAGAACCCTCAATGTGTAAAACAATTTCTTTAGCAAGCCCGAAAGACAAATCTCGAACAAGACGTTTGAATTGAGTAAGCATAACGGCAATAGGCACTAATCTTAGATTTAGTGCATTGTTGCGTAAGGAACTAATCAATTTTTGAAAATCCTCAGAAATTGAATCTAATGCTATATCTTCGACTTTATTTGTATGCAATTTTAGTTCTGCCTGTCGCGTAATAAGCTCACTAACAAGGTTCATCAGTTCATCTAACTTATCGGCAGAAACTCTAATACTTTGAGTTTTTTTGCTCTCGAATTGAGCCACAGCAGTTTTTTCTACCGGCTTTTTTAGGGTAAGAATATCAACACAAGTTTCTTTTAATTTATCGCCAGAAATTTCCTCGGGCTTTTCGCAAACACTATCTATATAAGCCTCAAATTCAGGCTTATCAAACATGTTAAGAGATGCCAACTCTTCTATCGAATATTCGAACTGAACAAACAAAAAAACGTCTTCAATCTCTTGTTTAGTTTTGTTACTCGAAATTATTATCTTCCAACGAAGATAAAACTTCTCTTCGTCAGTACTATCATTACTCGACATCGGGAAAATACGACAATTACCAATTTCTTTTAGTTCGTCAAACAAGCTATTTAGGTTTACGCCACGGTCGTTTATATCTGCATCAGGCTCAAATAGAATGTAATAGGTTTTATAATCTTCGGATTTTTCAACTCTCTGAACTTGTTGTTGCTTGGGTTTTGTGTCCGAATCATGCAGCAAATTTTCTATTTGCTTTTCTAAATCCCTTAAATCATTTTGTAGGCTGTTGTCCGTTATTTGTGGGTCAGATAAAATTCGCCTCATTATATCGACAGATTGCAATGTTGTTGATATAATATCGCGTGTGAGCTTTTTTTCTTTATCTCGAATCCTTACGTAGATATCTTCCAATTCGTGTGTTAATTGCCCGATAGCCTCGAAGCCAAACATGCTACTTGCTCCTTTCAAAGTATGCATCACCCTGAAAATCCTATCAATAATCTCTTCGCTGTCTTCATTTCCTTCAACCTGAAGTACATCGCGCTCAAGTTCTACTAACAACTCGTTCGCATCATCTATAAATTTTTGTTGAAATTCAATCATTTTATTATTATATTTTCGTGTATCAATTCAAAGATACGGCTTTTCAAAGAATTTAATATATTTTAATTACAAAAATACAGGATTTATTCATAAAAATTTTGCTTACGCCTGATTTAGCTTTAGTTAGGAATTTTAATGGCTTACTTTATTAAATTCATTTTACTAAGACTTTCATTATATGTTATTTATAAATTATTATTGCTTCTTTTCTTCAATTTCTTTTTCCATCTGTTTTGCTTTTCTGTCCCACTCAATTCTGCGCTCTTTTTCGCTACGCACTTTTTCATCGTGAATGTATTCGACGGTGTATAGCTCTAATTGTGAGGCAAATATCCAGACTCTAAACCAAATCCGAAGCCAAAAATAAATCTGCTGAATGAAAAATATTGCAATAATCGCCGTCATAGACGAAAGTCCGATGTCGCGTTGAAAAGTGATGTAAAAATATAATGCTATGAATGGCACAAAAACGAGCATTAAATATAGAAAGTATGTTTTCAGAAAGTGCTTGAAAACAAAGCGCATAGCCTGAAAAAAACGTTTGAAACAGTTGTTTGATTGGTACAGTGCCATAATGAATTTTGCGTAATCGGAAATTGATTGAATGAGGACAAAAAATGCAAAATACACTCCAAGCACGATAAATATACGGTTGTATAATTCTATTTCGTTAGTAAATTCGGTTTCAAAAACCAAAACCATCGCAGCAAATGCGCATAATATAAAGACTATGTGTAGGATTGTTGTAAAAATGCCAAGCCCCAAAAAGCGAAAGAAATTAGTTGCTGCTCCTGTAAAAAAGTTTGAGACCGTAAAACGTTGTTTAGTTAAAACTCTAATAATGCCACCATTGATGA
Source organism: Bacteroidales bacterium (assembly GCA_029934165.1). Taxonomy (GTDB): domain Bacteria; phylum Bacteroidota; class Bacteroidia; order Bacteroidales; family JAOZMU01; genus JAOZMU01. Next base: position 4,720 of record JAOZMU010000014.1, on the reverse strand, counting down.
AAATGCCTAATATCCAAGATATTCCAAGAATCCACAATAGCTGATGAGAGAAATATGAGAGCAAAATATCGTTGTTCTTAAAAAACTGAAAAAGGACACTTATGTCAATGCTTGTTAGTAATTTACGGATTTCACCGCTTTGTCCAAAACCGTTGGTAAGGCTGCCATGAAACGGAAGCACTATTAATAAAGCTAATGCAATAAATATTGTGTAGGCAAGAAATGCCAATCGTGGTAGTCTGAAAGCTATTTTAAAGCCGCGAACATACGCATCTGGTAAATTCATAATAAAGATTATATGAAATAATTAGCAAGTATTTATGTAAAAAGTATAACGTTTAATAACCTATATGAAACATGCCAAAATCTTACTTATTTTTATAGTAAGGCAGTGAAGATTATCATTAAATTCATAATGAAAAACAAAGATATCAACGAAAGTTTATAAAACGGTGCTTTGGTAACTTCGTGATAATAAGAGTTATTCTGCGAGTTCAAGTCCAAACGGTTATTTTTTTCGGGGTCGATTTGTACTCGTACTATTTTTTTTGTTCCCTTGAAAGAAAAAACTTTTTGCTGTGTTTTTCCATCCCAAGTTTTTGTTTTCTTAGAACCATCGGCAAAAACAATTTCTACGGTAACGGGGATTGTTAAACGCCCGTGTTTGCCAAGTTTTACTGTTGAAACGTAAAACGCGCTCTTCGCTTCTTCTAACGATTTTGCACCTTGTTTATCAAACATTCCGAAACGAGTTTTACGGATATTTGACACCTGTTTTACGTAATAATCCACTGTTTCTGTCCCGAAAACTATTTGCTCGAAAAACCAATTCATATTTTGTCCAAATTTATTGTCGTGATGTTTTTTAACGATTTCATTTACAACGGAAATAAAGTCTTGAGTTTTTGGATGCCGAAACTTAAATCGCTCGAAGTATGTTTTCATAATTTCGTCCATAACCAACTCACCAACAATACCTTCGAGTGTAAACAGGACACAAGTTGCTTTACTATAAACCAAATTAAAATAGTTTCCGATTGAATAATTTTTGGCTGACAACGAAATGGGCTGAATTTCAGGATTTTCCATTGCGCAATACGTGTCATGGTGCATATCTAAGGCACTCATTTTCATTCCCAAAAAGTCGAAAGAAGAACTGCTTTCTCCAAAAATTTGGTTCATTATTTTAACGTTAAAATACGTATTTATGCCCTCGTCCAACCAAGGTTCGTCTGCTTCATTGCTTGCAATCATTGCCATAAAGTATTGATGACCAAGCTCATGAACAACAACATCTTCGACAGAATGAATGCCTTTGGGGAGTTTGGCAATTGTGCCTGCTGTTATAAGCGTAGGGTATTCCATTCCACCAGAGGCATTGCCACTCACTGGTGGGTCAATAATCGTAAGTACAGAGTACGGATATTTACCCAATTTATTTTCTAAATACTCGAAAGTTTTTTTTGCCGCCGAGAAATGTCTTTCTGCTTGTTCTTGATGTTCTGGTTGAATTAAAAGCTTGATTTTTATGTGTTTCCATTGGTCTTCGAGCAGTACAAAGCGTGGCGAGGCAGTCCATGCAAAATCTATAACATCTTCGGCTTTATACTTAAAAGTTATTGTCGAGTCTGGGTTCGTTTGTCGATGAGCCAAAACCCCAGTAGCTCCTGTGTAGTAGTTACTTGGGGTTGTAATTTGAACATCATAAGTGCCAAAATCAGCAAAAAATTCTGAGGTTGCATGATACTGATTACATACCCATTTTCCGGTAGAGCCGGTTTTATCATGTTGATAAACACCCAATTTTGGAAACCATTGTCCTACAAAGAAATAATCTTTCGAGTATCCTGAGCGGGCAATTATTGGTGGCAATACTACTTTAAAAGCAAATTCAAAAACTGCCGTATCGCCTGGTAGCACAGAGATTTCGAGCGGGACACGCATAACTGTTTGGTCGTTTACATTGCCGTCGTCGGGGGAAATGAATTCTGTTTTCAGGGTTAATTCGCTGCCATTTTTTCGCCTAATGGATTTTATGTCTATCCAGCCAAAGTCGGACTCTTTGTTGCCATTGTAGTTTTGTTTTTGCATGAAAGTCGTTTCCGAATTTTTAAATGCGTTCATGTACAGATGAAAGTAAGCTTCTGATACTGTGTCTTTTGAAGTATTAATCCACTCTACTACGGATTCTGCATTTAGAGTGTGGTCATCGGCATCAAGCTCAACATTTATTTTATAGTTTGCAACTCGTTGGCTCAGTGGTTCTGGAAAAAGTGGTTGCGAAAAGACCATTGACGTATGTAACATCGTCATAATCAGTAAAATGAAGGAGTGTTTCGTTTTCACGGTTTAAGATTTTACTATTCTTTTGGCGAATAAGGTTTCAATTTTTTGCTAAATTATAGATGATTTTCAAAAGAAAAAACGAAACGGAATAATTTTGATGTTGAATTAATACCTTGCAATTGTTTTTGGGGCTAATGCCAAGTTACGGATTTATAGCAACTAAACGTACAAATATTACTGATAATCAATTCGTTATCATGTTTAATTGAAGCAAATTATAAGTAAGTATTCGCGCTAAAGTATTACCACATTTTGCAAAATATTATATCTTGATACACAATTTGTTATACATCTTGCGTAAGCAACATTAAATAGGTCGAAGACCTTAGTTTAGCATTTAATTAAAGGTTATTTTACACAAAAACTCCGACATGAGTTTGAAGTCCCGTCGGAGTTTTTGTGAAATGGTTTTATGCCCAATATTCAGATTTAAGGTCTGAGACATATTTTTTATGAAACGTATTAGCTGGTTATTAGCAACTTACGTTAATAAAAAGCAGGAGAACTTTTGTAAGAGTACTTACATATCTGTGTATAATCATTATGTTTTGCAGAATTAAAGTGAATCAATACTTAATTTTACTTCAATACCTTTAAGTGTTACACCGTGTAGAATGTGTATTTCTGCTTCGGAATAGTTGCCAATTTTTGTTTCGCCAATTTCCAAATTAAAATATTTTTCTGCGTCTTCGTTCATGATTTTCTACTCGTTTTATTGATTAACAATTAGAGTGAAATAATAATAAATTCCCAAAAAATCTAAATAAATGTTGTAATTATATAACCATGGGTTATTGATAGTTCATCAATTGAATAATGTTTTAATTGTTCGTGAACTTTTATTTTCAACAACTCATTTTTATTACCTTCGGTTACTTTTTCTTCGGTTATTGGAATGTTCAGATTTTTATACATTTCTTTGTAATCTTTAAATCTCAATCTGTTTTGCGGTTGAATTTTATTATCAATAAGTCGCCATTTTTTTTCGCTATATTTCAAAAAATTATAGACTGTGATTTTCTTGTCGAAATGTGCAAAATGATCCGATAAATCAATGAAATGACTCATCACGCCTTCTGGTGTTATTACTCGTTTAAACTCCAACAAAATTCCTTCTAAGATTTCTTTGTAAATATGCTCAAAAGTGTTGTTCGAGCAAATAAAATCAATGCTTGATTCCGGCAATCCTGTATTTCTTGCATCAATAATCATTGTTTCTAACCCTATTGTTTTATTAAAATCTTCTTTAGAATATTTATCCGAATTGAGTAAAAACTGTTCTAATTTTCCCCATTTATTTTCATCAATATTATTAAAATAGGTATCCAATTTGTTATTTTCTCGCCATTCCTTAATTTTTTCAATTGAAATGATTTGACTATTTTTAGTCATCCACGATTGAATGTCTACAGAAATAACTTTTCCGCTATTTGTTAAATACATGAAAATGGGAATAATTGGATACCAGCCACTTCCAAGTTCTAAAATCTTTTTTTCGGCTCCAACTTCACCATATTTCTTAAAGAAATTAATATGGTCTTTTGCGCTTTGAACCTTATAACCAAAATGTTCATCTGTTAGTTTAACTCCTTTTGTTACATACTTTTGAAATAAAAAATTAATTTTCTCTCTTTTTGGTAAAAAGGAAATCACTTTTTGTACAATTGCTTTCAATTTCCATTTTGATATATTCATTATGTTTTTTTTTGCTTCAATTTATAACGTTTTTTTATATTGCCAAAGTACAAATCTAAGCAATAATTTATAGACAACGAAATAACATAAAAAACCGCCACTTACGAATCTCGTATGTGGCGATTTTCTGCATGTCAGTAGTAGTTATTTAACTGATAATAAGATAGTTTAATTATGATAATATTATTTATCCATTATCCATTTTATTGCCTCTTCTTCATTATCGAAATACATTGTTTCAAATGGAGCATTAATATTTTCTTCTATTGTTTGCTGGATTGAAATTGCTGTAAATACTGTTTCCGACTCAACAAAGGCATTGCGTTTTACGCCGGCACTAATATAAGCTGTAAAAATATCAGTAACAAACCAGTCTTGAATTTCAGGTATAATAGTAAAGTTCATTTTGCGCGAGTCTACCAATAAACGTTCTGGTCTATGTGCAATTATTAAATCTTTCCATTTGTATAACTCGTTTTTAAATCCCACAATGTCTAAATCATCACTAGCGGGATACCACAAGGCTTTCAGTATTTTTGTGCTTTCGTCAAAATCAATTTTCAGGTAATTTGTTCTCGAAACTTCCATTTTTATAAATTTTAAGTGTTAAATATTTGAAATAGGCATAAGTAAAATGAATTTAATAAAGTAAGCCATTAAAATTCCTAACTAAAACTAA
>JAOZMU010000251.1 GCA_029934165.1 Bacteroidales bacterium | reverse complement strand
AAACATAGCTTCGCATTGTGAAGGAACAATAGAATCTCCAACAAAAACCAACATGTCAAATGTGCTTGAGCAATTGTCGGCAGTTTCGATGTTTAGTGTTACGTTATACTCGCCATCTTGCGCATAATAATGATTCGGATTTTGCTCGGTAGAAGTTGTACTGTCGCCAAAATTCCAGTTCCAAGCTGTTACATCTCCAAAAGAAGCGTCCGTAAATTGAACCATATCGCCTTGATAATCAAAGCTAAACATAGCTTCGCATTGTGAAGGAACAATAGAATCTCCAACAAAAACCAACATGTCAAATGTGCTTGAGCAATTGTCGGCAGTTTCGATGTTTAGTGTTACGTTATACTCGCCATCTTGCGCATAATAATGATTCGGATTTTGCTCGGTAGAAGTTGTGCTGTCGCCAAAACTCCAATTCCAAGCCGTTACATCGCCAAAGGATTCGTCCGTAAACTGGTAGCCATCGCCAATAAGTTCACTGGAAAATAACGCCTGACATCTTGAAGATATAGAGTCTGTTTGCGCTTGAGTTTGATGCCAATTGGTCATCGTGAGAAGTAGGATAATAATTCCAACAAATTTTTTCATGTTTTTAGATTTAATGTTAAAGTGATTTTTAAAAGTTAGTTATGATGTCTTTCAACTATAAGATTACAAAAACGAAAAACGTTGCATAAAAATAAATAAAATATTTGCATTTTATTTTAACGCACCCAGTAAGTCGTTGTTATTCAAGGACTTAACGCGGTATTTTTTTCGCAGTAATTAATTATATCATGCCAACGACATTATAAAATATGAACAAAACTGGTATTGCGATAGCTTTCGGAAAAAGTAACTATATTTGTGGAGAAGTGTCTGCACGTTTTTTATATTGAGATAAATTATGCTATTAAACTGATAAACAGCATAGTAGTACGAGTTAATTTGTGGTCTCTTCCGAAATATTCATTTCATCATTAATTTACAAGCAATGGAATCATCCTCGAAAATTAGAAAATATATTGAAGAACATACAACTCCAGAATCGCCAATTTTGCGGGAGTTGAATAGGCAAACACACGTAAGAATGTTGATGCCACGTATGCTTTCGGGGCATATTCAGGGGAAAGTTTTGGAAATGATAAGCAAAATGACTCAACCCGAAAACATTTTAGAATTAGGAACTTACACAGGATATTCGGCTATTTGTCTGGCAAAGGGATTGAAAGACGGAGGGGCGATACATACGATAGAATTAAACGACGAGCTGGAAACTTTTATACGTGAGTATTTGCGTAAATCTGAGGTCGAGGACATGGTTGTTTTGCACATTGGCGATGCTTTGCAAATCATCGAAACTCTTGATATACAATTTGATATGGTTTTTATTGATGCTGATAAACGGCAATATTTGGATTACTACGATGCGGTTTTCGACAAGGTGAAAAACGGTGGCTATATTCTTGCCGACAATGTTTTATGGAGTGGCAAGGTGGTGGAACAAATTTCGGAAAATGATGATTATACAAACGGAATTTTGAAGTTCAACGAGGCTATTCAAAACGACGACCGTGTTGAAAATGTGTTATTTCCGTTTCGTGATGGCTTGATGGTTATACGAAAAAAATAAACACTTGGTCATTACTGCTGTCGGAATGATTTGAAGCCACACCAATGGTACATTTACACAATTATTTTAGTATTAACATAAAAAATTATTACCTATGAAATTAATTATTGGATTAGTAACGGTGTTAGTGTCAACATTTTTTTGGTTTGGCGATTTTACAGTTGTCGATGCCACGTCTCAAGACTGGATTGGTGGCGCGCGTGGCTCAGGGAAAGGAACAAATTATCATATAACGCTGGTTGCCAAAAAATGCTCAAGCAAACTAACCATCGACCAACTTTGGATTGGCGAAGATTTTTATGAAGTTGAGGTTTTTAAAGACCTTGCAAACCGCAGCGATAAAAGCTTTGAGCGCAAAGATACGCTGCATTTGGTTGTCTCGAAATTAATAAGAAAAGGGAAAGTTTTTGGCGTAAGTACCTATCAAAAACCACCAGAACATGTAGGCGAAGCGATTATTGGATTCGTAAAAAACGGTAAGCGTAAATACAAAGTAATAAAAAAACTGACAAAATTGGCTCGCGAAAATAGACAATAAATGCTCTGTATTTTGTATAAAATTGCAAATCAGTCTAATCGGTGTTATTTGTGTCCCGGTTTTTTACGATGATAGAAACATTGATAACACCGATTTTTCACTAATTTTTTTGTATCGTAATTTGCTGTTAATTAAGAGGTTATAGTTTGACGAGAATTGTTGTCGTCAGATTTTTCTCCTGTACTTCACCACTATTTTCAACAACTCGAAAGGCATTATTATGAAGTTATAAAACTTTAATTTAGAGCCTTTTACTTCGTACCAATTGCTAAGTGGGTGTTCTAAAATCATTTTCAATGCAGCTTTTTTTCCATGTTTTTGTGTAATCCTGAAAAATAGTTCTACATCGAAAAGCCAACTACTGGTAAATTCATCACTAAAAACCTCATCAATAATATCATTACGAAAAATTTTTGCCCCGCATTGTGTGTCATATACAGGCAATCCAAGAAGAATGCCTACTGTAGTGGCAAATGCTCTTCCTATCAAAAACCTGCTTGTGCTTCTTTCGATGGAACTGCCAAGTCTTCTGAAACGAGTTCCGATAATCATTTTTAGGGTTTCTTTTTTTACAAAACCGACCTATATTTGCAATAGGCACGTTTTTAACACTCTATAAAACACTTTGTTCTTTTTATCTTGTTCTACAATTACAATATTTTCATAATTGTTCTGGGCTGCTACTTTTTTTATTTCCTCATCAGATAAATCATGTTCATCCAAAAAGCGTTTGGATGTTTTGTAAATTTTTTTTTGAGAATAAAGATAATAACTTATATCTGAAGGTGCTACACCTTTTATCATTGGAGTCTCTGTTATTGCAACCGCGTAATACGGAATACCTAATGGTGAATAACAATTTTGTTTCCAAAGCAACGACACAGATTTTTTTATAAAAACACACGTGTTAGAATTAGCGTATTTGTCTTTAATTTCAAGAAAAACATTAAATAATTCATATTGAGTATTTTCTTTTAAAGCTATTTTTGCTTTGTCTAAATTAATCAACATCTCCTTTGTACTTGCAATATGCTTAAAGTTTTTCGATTCGCCATATATTTGTTTTCGTGTATTAAAGTTAATCGCAAGACATTTTTTTGAAACATTTATGCTGTTGAATAAAAACAAAGAAACAATATAGCCATACCCAAAGAACGAGAAAATTCGTTGAAATCTTTTATGTTTAATGTGTATTTTATCCGGTATTTCATAAATAACTAATGGAATTAATAACCAGTGTGGTTGAATTAGAAAATAGGCGAAATTTCTAAACTCAAAAACATAATGTATTAGTACACCGTTAACAATTACAATGGCAGCTAATTCTATATGTAGTGTACGCTTTTGTGATATCATTTTTTTAAAAGAGACGGTTTTATTGTTATATAAAAAAAGAATAATTAGTATAAAAAATAAATAAAACAGCGAAATGGAATTAACAAGTACCGTTTTTATACTAATTTGAAAGTCAGACAACCTTAATATTGACTCGCTATTACTGTTGTGAAAGAAAAGTTTATATGTAACTACAAAAACAACTATGTATAACACGCTATTGAGAGCTATTATAGCTTTGTTTTTAATAGTTCTTATTGCGGCATATCCCCAAAGAAGAAACAGAGGTGGTATCATTGACACCTTTGTTAATGATATTAGTACTATCAATAAAGGGAATGTTATATGCCAATGAATTATATGCTTTTTTGAAAATGAGAACATATAAGACCAGTTTTTTCTTGCTATAGAAAAAACCCAAAAGCAAAAAATCGTTGAAGTAAGTGATGAAGGACTAGCCACAATCATCCATGGTTCAAACCGTAGTATAGGTCTGATAAAATCAAAAAATGGCAACATAATAGTAATCACAATAAAAAAGAATAGCATACCACTGCGGAAATTGATTTCCTTTTTCTTTTTTAGCTCAACAGCAAGAAATAACGCGGAGGTAAAATACAAAGGGAAAAAAACAGCAAGAAATGTTAGGTTTATATATACCAGGGCGTCTATGTTTATCAAGTGCGAAAACTGCCCTCCAATATAATAAGTTATCCAGTGATAAGGGATATACGGTATTCCATCAAGTCCTGTACTTGGGAAAAATGCTGTTTTGGACATACTTGTTATAGTAGTAAAAAAAGCATTGTCAGGAAATGCTGCACCAATTATTGTTTTCTCTTTGAATAATGGTGAAATAAATTCACTCCCAAGTCCTAAGAAAGCACAGAAAAAAGCAAAAGCGAATATGAAGAAAAGATAGCCTAAGTCTTTTTTTTTGAAAAAGAACTTTATATAAATACGGAGAAACAAAATCAATGATATTATTCCGATAATGGTTATTGGAATTGAAATGTCGATACCAATAAAATTTGTAATAATGGAAATGCAAAATAAAAATATAGTTGTCAATAGATATATTCCGCCAATACTATATTTTTTTATTTTATTAAATAAAATAATTGGTGGAGTTAAAAATATGGATGCTAATGCAAGTGATTTTATTGAGTCAAACAGTCCAATATTCTCAAAACCAAGCCGAAAAATTGGATAGCAAACTACTATGGCTATTGATATTCCGATACCTAATAATGTGATTTTTGTGTATATAGACCTCCTGTTGCTTTGTTCTTCTTGCAAATTGTGTAATTTGGGATTGTTCATTTGTTTGTTTTTTTAACAAGGCTTCCTAATTAGTGTCATCATCTCATTGTATTGTGTCTTTTTTTTGTATTTGGTATAGGCTTATACCGTTTTCTAATACAATCTTTTCTTTTATTACTGGAATACCACTTGCTTTATAATATTCAAAAAGTACTTTATCAGAATTGTAATTACCAAAAATATAAATATCTTTTCGCATAATTATATCTTCAATTGGATTTTTTAGTCCAAACTTTTGCAATTGCGTTTTATATGTTTCAGTATTAATCCCCCAGCCTAATGGTATTCTATTCGTACGCCAATATTTATGATTAATAAAGCTAAAATATCACACAGAAGTGTGCCCCATAATAATTTTCTCTTCCGAAAACTTATCAACTACGCGTCGTGATTTATACTAAAGTGAAAAAGGTTTTCGGACTATCATAAAATGTAATTGGTTGTTTATCAGTAATAAAGCTAAAATTAAAATTCTGAAACCAAAATCACTTCAGTATAATGTAAGATTCTCTGTATTCAATATTTTCTGTATTTATTCCCTTAAAATAATATATATGAAGGATACTTAAAAATATTGTGTAACTCAATAATGTGTTTTTTGTGTTACTGTCTATTTCTGAAATAGGATACCAATTCAAGAATGGAACTACATCGTAAAGAAATTTTATTATAAATGACGCAAATATATTATAAAACAATAAATATGAAGATGTATGTCCTGAGATTTCCCCAGATGCTATTTGCATCATTGCTGCATCATTGCTGCATCGTCATTCTCACCATATATTGGCGTAAAAAGCATGAAAAATAAGGTGAAAAATAAAGAGTTAACAATTATTGACTTGTGCCAACTGGATAGGTTATTAAAATATTTTTTCATTATTTTATATATAATAAATACGGCTACCCGTCTAAAGTTGGACAAATTTTGTATATTTGAGTAAACCAAATAA
>JAOZMU010000250.1 GCA_029934165.1 Bacteroidales bacterium | reverse complement strand
ATCAGGCGTAAGCAAAATTATTAATTATTAATTATTAATTTTCCATTACTTATAAGTTTAAGCAATTTAGTAAATTCTATCAAATCGGACAATTTTAAAATTATAATTTTTTGCGAATACCGAATTACAATCAATTGAAAGCTTGTTAGTGTCCCGAGGTTTTCGCAAAATTCAGACACGTAAAAAGCTCACTGTTAGTATATTAAATTAATTCATGAGTGCTGTCTTTTGTTTAAACATTTTTTAAGCCATTTTGAATTTGTGATAGAAATGACTGTTTATTAGTTACTTCTATCAAAAAGTACTAAAAAAAGTATTGGAAAAAACATTTTCACGAGGTTAATTTTTTATGCTAATCTTGCCTAAAATGAATGTTTAATTCCTGAATATCTATGACTTAATCAATTATATTTTTGCGAAAACCTAAGGACATTAACAATATCGTAAATTTCAATTGTTGTGTGCAATATAAGGACAGAATATAGATATTAATAAATTATACCTATTTTTGTTTTTTAAAATTAAAGTTGAAAACTTTAGATGAATATTAAAATACTGAAAAAGTCGGAAGAGTTTTCTTACAGTCGCTAATTATTTGAATATCAGGCAAAAACACAACTCACGCTAATTTATTTAACGTTTTGCTAATCAATAAATTAGTATTTTTCTTAATAGTTCTTCCGACTTTTTTAGGAATGAAAGTTATATCATTGTGCTGGTTAAAATTATTAGCAATTTGCTAAAAGAAATTACATACAAATGAGATTGATTCGAAAACTGCTTTTTAGTGTGTTTTTTTCTGGCATTTTAAGTGTTTCAGGACAAAATTCGGATATTAGCTTCGAGACTTTTACTATTAGCGATGGCTTGTCGCAGAGTTGGATAACTTGTGTGATGCAGGATTCGCGGGGTTTTTTGTGGGTTGGCACACAAGATGGACTGAACAGGTATGATGGGTATAGTTTTGAAACCTATCGGCACGACCCGCATGATGAGTATTCTATATCAAGTAATTTTATCCAGACTATTGTGGAAGATAGCCGTGGGAATATTTGGGTTGGGACGCAGGCAGGATTGAATGTTTTTGATAATATTGGGAATAATTTTCAGACGTTTCAGAGCGATCGTTCCAATTCGCGTTCTATTTCAAATAATAATATCCACTCTGTTTACGAAGATTCTGATAATAATTTGTGGGTAAAGACAGCCAACACGATTGAAAAATTTGATTATCAGGATAGTACTTTTGTGTTTTCATCTTATGAAAAAAATTCTTTTTCGTTACCCTCTGATAATATAACTTATTCTTTGTTGGAAGACCATCGTGGCACGATGTGGGTTGGAACGCGAGATGGAATTATATCGTTTAATAGAGAGATTGAAACATTTGATTATCAGCTTTCTAACAGGTTGGTTATTCCGTCAGGTTTTACAAAAGAAATTCGTACTATTTTTGAGACAACGCAAAAGGAGTTGCTTGTTGGCACTACTTTTGGTCTTTTTTTAGTGGATAGAAAGCGTATGACTTTCGTAAAAATACCATACGACGGCGATGAATTGCCAGCCGAGTCTAACAGTATGATTAATTGCATTTATGAGGACTCCAAGGGGAAAGTATGGATTGGTACGGAGGCAGGATTAAATGTTTATAATTCTAATTCCAAGAAATATGTTATTCATCAGGAAAATCAGATGAATATTGGAGCAAAAATTAAACTTAGAATTACGGATATTACCGAAGACTCGACGCATATTCTTTGGGTTGGTACGTGGAAGGGCTTATATAAATTGGACGGAACGCGCCGAAAATTTGGGCTTTACCGTATGGCGAAAGATAATTCGATAAGTTTTTCGAGTAACGATATTGCGTCTATTTTTTATGATACTGAAAAAAAAATTATCTGGATTGGAACTTGGGATAGCGGTCTGAATCTTTTTAATCGGACTACTGGCGAGAATGTAGTTATAAATACTAATACGACTCCAAAAATTGTCGATAATCATGTACATACAATTTTTTGCGATAAAGAAAAAGACTATTGGATTGGGACAAAAAACGGTATAAATATTTATGATACCGAGGAGAAAAAATTTTATACGTTTGAAGAAAGGTACGGTATAAAACTTATTCAACAGATTGCAAATAACAACAGAATAAACGCTTTTGCACAGGATAAAAACGGAAATATTTGGATTGCTACACAGCTTGGGCTGCATTGTTTTGATATTAAGCAGAGAGTTTTTGAGAGTTTTTATCAGGATTATAGCGAAAAAAAAATTAGCTCTAATAAAGTTACTTCTTTGGCTATTGATAGTTTGGGCAAACTTTGGGTTGGTACGATTGACGGATTGAATGTTTATGACATTGAAAATAAGGAGTTTAAACAGTATAAAAAACGTAAATTTTCTAAACAAAGTTTAAGTAATAATATTATTATGTCCATTCATCTGGCTGAGGATAACAGGATGTGGATTGGGACGCAGTCTGGGTTGAATTGTTTTGACAGGAAAACAAATTCGTTTGAGTATTACACGCAACGAGATGGTTTTGCTAACGATTTGATTTATGGTATCTTAGATGATAGCAATGGTGATATTTGGGTTTCAACGAATAAGGGGATTTCAAAATTCGATACGAAAGAAAAAACGATAATAAATTACGACCTTGCCGATGGAGTTCAAAGTTATGAGTTTAATATTAATTCATATCATAAAGCAAAAAATGGCGAATTGTTTTTTGGTGGAGTACACGGGCTGAACACGATAAATCCGAAATTAATAAAATCAAATCGCGACAAACCGCCTATTGCCTTGACTTTTATCGAATATATGACTCGCGATGGCATTCGGCGCAAGTACATAAATAATGTCAAAGAGGTCGAAATAAATTCTGATGTTTATCAGTTTACGATTTATTTCTCTGCGTTGGATTTTTGTCGTCCCGAAAAGAACAATTATTCATACTTGATGAAAAACCATGGAAATGCATGGATTAACATTGGTAATCAGCGATATACAACTTTTTCGGATATTTCGCCGGGCGATTACACTTTTTGGGTTCGTGGCTCGAACAACGACCTTTACTGGAACAACACCGGAACATCAATACGTGTTATTGTCAACCCGGCTTGGTATAATAGTATTTATGCGTATGTAATTTATTGTTTAAGTTTTATTGGATTAATAATCTATGGGTTTCGAATACGAACAAGGGTTTTACGACGCACGAATGCAGCGTTGACGGTGAAAGGAAAATCGGCAGATGAAGTAACAAAACAAAAAGATGAGTTGGGCCACATAAACAAAAATATCACAGATAGTATAAATTATGCTAATAGGATTATTGGCGCGATGATGCCATCGCACAAAAAATTTCTGTCGATATTTCCACAGTCATTTATTTATCATAGCCCCAAAGATATTGTGAGTGGAGATTTTTATTGGATTTTCGAGAAGAACGAAAAAATATTTGTCGCAGCCGTCGATTGTACTGGACACGGAGTTCCAGGTGCTTTTATGTCAATCATCGGGTTCGATTTATTGAAGAATATTACCAAAGAACAAGAAGTTGAGAATCCGGCAGAAATCCTTAACAAACTCAACGATGGAGTTTGCGATACATTCAGTAAAGATGCTGATGAAGATGCTGATGAAGACACTGTTAACGATGGAATGGACTTGGCTTTTTGTGTCATCGACCGCCGAAAACAAACTCTGGAATTTGCAGGAGCGTTTAATCCGCTGTATATAATTCGTGATAATAATATGATAGAAATAAAAGCAGACAGATTTTCTGTTGGGCTTGAAAATATCAAGCGAAAAAAATTTACGAATCATATCATTCCAATAGAGAAAAATGATATAATATACATATTTTCAGACGGATACACCGACCAGTTTGGCGGACCGCAAGGCAAAAAGTTCAAATTCCGACGCTTTAGGCATTTGCTGCTGACTATCCACAAATTGCCGGAAAAAGAGCAAGAAGAAGCACTTCGGCGTAGTTTCATCAATTGGCAACACGAGCAGGAGCAGGTAGATGATGTGTTGGTTATCGGTATGAATACTGGGCAGGCTTGTCAAGATTACATCAAAAAACACCCGCTGAGTTTTTTGCCATATTAATAATAAGTCCGTAGTTTTACTTTGCTAAAATCTCAACTTCGACTCGCCTATTTTCGGCACGTCCATTTTCCGAAATATTTGGGGCTATTGGAGAACTTTCGCCATAGCCAACAGGGGAAAGCCGCTCTTTGCTAACAGCGTTTTGTGTCAAATAATCGACAACAGACTGAGCCCTTTTTTGCGATAAATTTTCGTTTGCCAACTCAGAGCCAATGTCGTCTGTGTGTCCAGCCACTTCAATATGAATTGTTGCGTTGTTTTTTAGTATATTAATCAGAATATCCAATTCTTTTTTGGATTCTTCGAGCAAGCCCGAACCACCAAAATCGAACAAGAGATTTTTCAGGACAGCTTTTTCGCCAATCTCCATATCTGCAATATCTTCCATACGGTCGATGATTTTTGGGCGCAACTGCAACTCGAAAGTTTTTTGCTGTTTTCCGCTTTTTGCATTTATCAGGTCTAAGCTATCGCCAATGGTTGTATATCCCTCAGAACCAACCATAAAGTAATATTTTGCTCCAACAGGTAGCACCAAACCAAACTCTCCGATAAATGATGTTGTTGCGTGGCAGATTTCGTTGGGCTTTTGGGCATCATAATATTCTATCTTTGAGTTTATACCAAGTTGATTTTCAGGCTCTACAACAACGCCAGACAACAGCACAGCTTCGGCTGGTTTTGCTTCTTCTGGCAGTTCAATACGAAAAATATCAAACTCATTTTCGGTGTTAATGTTAGAACTTATGTAGGCATATTTTCCGGCATAATCGACAGTAAAATCCGAATCGAACCCTTTAGTATTTACAATTTCGCCCATATTTTGTGGTGCGCTCCAGTTTTTCCATGTTTCGTCTAAACGCCGCGTAATGAAAATATCGAAGTCGCCGTATCCAGCATGTCCGTCCGAGGAAAAATACATGGTTTTTCCATCGTTGGCTATCACCGGAAAAACCTCGTCGCCACTGGTATTCAGGACACTACAAATTTTTTCGGGCTTCGACCAAATATTTCTTGGAGTGAGAAAACTAACAAAAAGGTCAGATTTTTGCTTTTGTTTCGGGTCGTCAACAGATGCTATTAATACACGAAAATCCGGGCTTATGGCAAAACTACATTTCTTATTCAGAAAACTGAAACCTCGAAAACGTATCGCTTGGGGCTTGCTCCAGCCATTTTCTGTTTTTGTGGTTATGTAAGTTCGCGTGTTAGAGTTTGCATAATTGCCAACAACCATCATCGCGTTGCCATCTGCCCGTATGCCAATTACCTGATTATGAGACTTATCGTTAATCGGCGCACCCATGTTTTCGGCTGCCGACCATTTGCCACTTTTTGCCAACCTTGCGCACCAGATGTCGCCTCCTGTTGCTTCGCCACCAACGTTTGAAGGGTCGCTCCGCCGACAAAAATAAAGCGTCCGTCCGTTAGGCGAAATCTTTGGCTCGGCATCAATAAATTTGGAGTTTATCTGCTTGCCAATACTTTCGGGTTTTGTATGAAAAACAATAGCCGAATTTTGAGCATAAACAATGGTAAACGAAAAGACAGGAATAATGAAAATTGATAGGAGTTTTATTAACTTCATATTATTAAAAATTAAGCAATTGATGGCATGTTTCATAAGTAGTTTACAGTCAAAAAGTTCTTCTTGCGTACAAAATA
>JAOZMU010000249.1 GCA_029934165.1 Bacteroidales bacterium | reverse complement strand
AACTCACTCTGATTTATTTAAACCTTTACTAATCAATGATTTAGAGTTTTTTAAAATAGTTCTTCCGACTTTTCAGTTGTATAAGTTCCATCACGAATTATAGGATGATTTAATTCGCCATAACAAATACAATTTTTATTGGGACAAAATAATTGAATTTTTTTGCAAAATATTGATTTTATTTTTGCAAAAATACATAATTTTATTATACCAACACCATTATGTGTGGACTATCCATAAGTGTCTTTAAATTATACTGTTATATCTGTACAATCGTCCCTGCCAAGTGTTTCGTGCCTTTAATTGTTTGTCGATTTTGGCTACTATCTGAAAGTTTTTTAACCCGTTCCAACGTGGGCTAATTAACATATCCTTAGGAGATTCGCTTATAAAACGCTCTACAATAATTTCTGGTGACAATAGTTCCAGAAAATCAATCACTAAATCGACATATTCATCTGCGGTGAAAGTAATGAAATCGGTTCTATTTTTTTCAAATTCTTTTGCAATTTGTGTGCCCTTAATTATCTGTAATTGATGGAGTTTCAGGGTTCGTATCGGCAATTCTGAAATGGTAGTGGCGTGTTGCAAAATCTCATCTATAGTTTCGCCTGGCAAGCCAAGTATCAAGTGCACACCAGTTGTAATGCCGTGTAAATAAGCATTTTCGATTGCTGTTTTTGTTGCTTCAAAAAGATGCCCGCGATTTATTCTTAGAAGACTTTTATCTAATGTTGATTCGACACCAAATTCGAGCATTAAATAGCGTTCTTTTGCGTAGTTTTGCAGTAGTTTGAATTTCTCATCATCTATACAATCGGGGCGTGTCGCAATAACCAAGCCTATCACTTTATCGACCGACAAGGCTTCTGAAACGAGCTTATTCATCTTTTCTACAGTCGTATATGTGTTTGTATATGCCTGAAAATAAGCAAAATACTTTTGAGCTTTGTACTTGACGGCAAAAAAAGCGATACCTTCTTCTAGTTGTTGTTTTACAGATTTTTCGGGGCGACAATAGTCTGGGCTAAATGTTTCGTTATTGCAATAGGTGCAACCTCCTTTGCTAAGATAGCCATCGCGATTTGGACAATCGAAGCCAGCGTCGATAGATATTTTTTGTACGCGCTGCGCAAAAGTTTGACGAATATACGTACTATAATCGTTGAAGCGACGCTCATGATTCCAAGTAAATTTCATCAAATAATTTTTTTGTACGGTAGTTGGAGTACAACTTTAAGTTACTGTCGGTGGTGGGTGAAGCTACACCGACAGTGGTGAACACAAGCATTTTTAAGTAGATATACTAAGAAAGGCTAAAAACTTAACTTTTGAAAAGTTCTGATAAGTAATGGAAAATTAATAATTTTGCTTACGCCTGATTTAGTTTTAGTTAGGAATTTTAATGGCTTACTTTATTAAATTCATTTTACTAACTAATGAGATAATCGACATTTTTCGAATTATTGTTGTCTTGAATTATCAGGCATAAACCGATTCTTAATTCACTATTAGTACCTATTACAGCCAAATTCGGTCAGATGTACTAATTGTGTGATATCCAACATAATAAAAGTCTGTAATTAGACATCTTATTGTATTTAAACATGCCAAAATTTGTCTGAATTTATACAAAAACCTAAATATTTTGGCGTATTAAGGAATATTTAATTTGCTGATAATGAATACAATAAATACTTTCTGACCGAGTTTGGCTTGAATAGATTAGTACTTGAATATTCCAAGTTCCTTAATATCAAATATTTTAATATATTCTGCTTTCTCACGATTTTCGGAACGTACTTTCTTGATGAAAACCTTTGCAGATTTAGAATATTCGTTGTCGCGCATAGCATCAATCAATAGCAAATATCCCATAATAATATTTCCTATCATCTCGACAAGTCTGCGTGCGTGAAAATCAAGATACTCGGTATCTTTCGCATCAATAACTTTTTTGGTGCAATTTTCGTACTCATCTGTCATCACCACCAACGAGCGACGTAAATACTCAAGCTCTGGTTTTACGGGCATTTTATCGTACTCGTGAATTTGGCTCAAAAATAAACCTGTCGAAACTCCTTTCATTGCCGCAACAACCTGCAACTGAGACGTTCCTTCATAAATAGTCGTAATTCTTGCATCACGATAAATTCTTTCAATCGGAAAATCCTTCATGTAGCCAGTTCCGGCATGAACTTGTTGCGAGTCGTAAGCTATTGTGTTTGAGTATTCTGCCGCAAATAATTTTACTATCGGCGTGAAAACATCGGCAAGTTTTTTATACGCTTTTCCCTCTTTACGTTCTGCTGGCGTAAGTTTGCGTTTGTGCGAAACATCATCCATTGCTTTGTACATATCTACAAACCGAGATGTTTCGTAAAGTAGTGTCCGTGAGGCTTGTAGCCTAGCTTTCATGTTTGTCAGCAACTCGTAAACAGCCGGAAATTTGATTATTGCTTTGCCAAACTGAGTTCGTTCTTCGGCGTATTTTAGTGCCTCGCGATACGCAGCTTCGGATATGCCAACAGCTTGTCCGGCAACACCTAATCTTGCGCCATTCATCAGCGACATTACGTATTTTATAAGTCCCAATCTTCTGCTACCAATCAATTTTGCGGGGGCATCTTTAAACACCAGTTCGCAAGTTGGCGAGCCTTTAATTCCCAGTTTATTTTCGATACGACGCACTGTAACGGCAAGGTGCTTTTTATCATAAATAAATAACGACAATCCACGACCATCAGAAGTTCCTGCTTCGGAGCGCGCCAAAACCAACGAAACTTCGGCATCGCCATTGGTAATAAAACGCTTCACGCCATTTAATATCCACGTGTTTTTTTGTTCATCGAAATGTGCTTTCAGTTGCACTGCCTGTAAATCCGAGCCTGCGTCTGGCTCTGTCAAATCCATTGCCGCCGTTGCTCCCTTGTTGAACATTGGGAGAAATTCGTCTTTAATCTCTTCAGATGCAAATTCGTAAATCGTTTCGGCACAGTCTTGTAGCCCCCAAATATTTGCAAATCCTGCATCTCCGCGCGAAATCATTTCGCCGGCAACAACGTAAGGAATCAACGGAAAATTCAGCCCGCCATATTTGCGTGGCAGTGTCATACCTACCATATCTGCCTGAGTCAAAGCGTCGTGGTTTTCTTGAGTTCCGCGTGCATATTTCACACGTCCGTCAATCAATTCTGGTCCATCGTGGTCCACCGATTCTGCATTCGGAGCGATGATATTTGCAGCAATATCTCCAGCAATAAGCATCACTTTATCGTAGCTATCCATTGCGTCTTCGTAATCGGCGATGGCATAATCGTATTGGTCTTTTTCTACGTAGTCATTTTCTTTCAATGCTACAATACGTTTCATCAGAGGGTGTGTCAGATGAAACTTGAGGTCTTTATTATCTATATAAAAATTTGACATTGTTCTGTTTTTATGACTAAGTTTTTGGCTTAGTTTATATTGAAAAAAGCATCACATAAAAAATAAATATTTATTCCCGTAAAAATAAATACCAGTTCAGTTCTGCTTACTTAGAATTTTTCTTGTAATATTTTATCATTTTCGGAAGCACCTCTGCAATATCGCCTTCAATAATATAATCTGCAATAGCATTTATTGGTGCTTTTACATCGTTATTGATAGAAATAATCATTGCAGATTCGTCCATTCCTGCGCGGTGTTGCACAGCACCAGAAATTCCGCAAGCAATGTAAAGTTTCGGACGAACCGTAACGCCAGTTTGCCCAATTTGGCGGTCGTGTTCAAACAAGTCTGCATCTACCGCAGCCCGTGATGCGCCAACATCGCCACCAATAGCATTAGCAAGCTCAAAAAGTAATGCTGCATTTTGTTTCGTGCCAACTCCATAGCCACCAGCTACTATAATTGGTGCATTTTTAATGTTGATTTTCTTTTTCTCAAGATGACGTTCAATAATTTCAATTACAAAATCAGTGTCGCTAACATAGTCATTAACAGCAAGTTGGCAAACTTCGCAATTGTAATTATCATCAACAATATCCTTTTTCATCACACCTTCGCGGACAGTAGCCATCTGTGGGTGCATATCTGGATTTATTATCGTTGCGATAATATTTCCGCCAAAAGCAGGGCGAATTTGATAAAGCAGATTCTTATATTCCTTCTTACTTTTTCGGTCTTCGTAATCGCCAATTTCAAGGCTCGTACAATCGGCAGTAAGCCCACAAACCAACGACGAGGCAATACGTGGTGCTAAATCGCGCCCGATGGCACTAGCACCAACCAAAACGATTTGCGGTTTCGCTTCTTTAAACAATTTCACGACAATCGCGCAATGTGGCAAGGTTGCGTACAATGCCAATCTCTCATCATCAGCAACATGCAAATAATCAACACCAAAAGGTGCAATTTGTTTCCCAATTTCCGCAAGATTCGAGCCGATAGCAACCGCTTCGAGTTTACAACTCAATTCGTTTGCCAGTTTTCGTCCTTTGGATAATAATTCGAGGCTCACATCTGCAACAACGCCTCCTTCTATTTCGCAATATACAAATACGTTCTTCATTAATTCGAATTTGTTGACGACCTACAATCATCGTTTGTAGTTCGTCCTATTTATTTTATATTTTATTATTGTATTAAAAGATGTTAAAAACATCTGCTAACCAATTGTGTGATTATCAATCAGTTCTTTCATCAATTCATCAATTTCAGAGTCCTTGGCAGAAATCACCTTTGCATCTTTCGATTGAAGAACAACATTATGTATCGTCTTAACTTTTGTCGGCGAACCGCTCAAACCAAGAAAACCAATATCTGCATTCACATCTGCAACACTCCATTCGCAAATGTGCAAATAAGGTCGCTCTGTTTGCATTTTTATATAATCTTCGCCAGCTTTTTGCAGCTCGCTATCAGTACGTGCGTGTTTATACTTTAATAAATACTTCGCATTTCGCGAACGACAAGGCGGAGCAGAACTGTGTACTGTAACCAATAACGGAAAAGAACTACGCAAAATCTCAACGCCTTTTTCAGTACGCTTTTTGATAGTTGCTTCTTTTTCATTTATATTTATAACTTCTTCGGCATAAGTAATTTGCGGAATATTTAACTTTTCTGCAACCTGTGGTCCCACCTGCGCTGTATCTCCATCAATAGCCTGACGACCAGCAACAATAATATCGTAAGGTGCTAACTTCCGAATTGCCAACGACAAAGCATACGAAGTTGCCAAAGTATCCGAGCCGGCAAAACGGCGGTCTGTCAGCAAAACACCATCATCTGCACCTCTGTACATTCCCTCACGAATAACTTCTGCAGCACGCCCTGGTCCCATAGTGAGAATCGTGATTTTACTCCCTGGTACACTATCCTTGATGCGCAACGCTTGCTCAAGAGCATTCAAGTCTTCGGGGTTGAAGATGGCAGGCAGAGCTGCTCTATTAACTGTACCATCCGCCTTCATAGCATCTTTCCCAACATTACGAGTATCCGGCACCTGTTTTGCGAGTACGATAATTTTCAATCCTTTATCCATTATATCTTATATTGATTAGTTTCGTTGTTCTCAATCTGCAAATATAAAATAATTTAACTATTTCTTAAAATCGAAATTCCATTAACCAACCATTTAACCAAAAAATATCTACAATAAAACAGGTTTTGTTCACCACTATCAGTGTGCCTTCAAGTTACACTGACAGTAATTTGAATAACCAGGGAAGATGCCGAACTTTTGTATTGATATTGGCTCTATGGAAGAATATTGTTGATATTGAATTTCAATTTTGGCATAGGACTTTAGATTATTGCGTAAGTACTGATAA
>JAOZMU010000248.1 GCA_029934165.1 Bacteroidales bacterium | reverse complement strand
TTTTCGAGTTTATGACTGAAGAACAGATTCAGTCTGTATGTCAGGTTTTATTGGCGATCTGTGAAAGATTGACAGATTAGAGGTTTTGATTTGTCTCTCTGTATCAGACTTCATATTATTCTTGATGGGAGCCAGGGAAGCTAATGAAAATTCTTGTTACAGGTGCAGGCGGGCTTATAGGTTCTTATGTTGTACAAGCGTTACACCATGCCAATCATGAAGTAACCGGACTTTACAGAAAAGCCCCTGACCACAAAAAAAATTATCCGTGGACTTTTACCGAGGCTGACCTGACAGAAGATAAAAGCAGGTCAATTTTAGAGAAGGTAGCCCCTAATGCAATTGTTCACTGTGCCGCTGTTTTGCCAAAACAATTTGGAGGTGAAGAAGCGGAACAGGTGGCTGAGATAAATCAGCGAATTGATGAACAAATCATAAGATTCTGTACAGACATAGGATGTGATTTGATATATACTTCCAGCACAAGCATATATGGACTGACAGGTTTTCCTTGGAACGAAATGTCCGAAGTTTCTCCCATAGGCCCTTATGCTGTTGCCAAGTTTAAGACAGAACAACGAATTTTAACTTTGAAAAATCGTTCCGTAATTCTGCGTATCAGTTCACCTTATGCACCGGAGCAACGCTCAGGAACCGTATTGCGTATCTTTATAGAAAGAGCGATTGCAAATCGTGACCTTTATTACTACGGAACCGGTGAAAGACAACAAGATTTTACAGCGGCTGAAGATGTGGCTCAGGCGATTCTTTGTTCAATTTTTCATTCGGATATAAATGGCGTCTTTAACATTTCAAGCGGAAATCCGATTTCAATGCGGGATTTGGCTGAACTTATTCTGCAATGTGTTATGGGAACAAAAAGCAGGATTTTACCTTCAGGACAACCCGACCCGCAGGAAAGTTACAGAGCTTTGTTTGACATCAGCAAAGCAAAGAATATACTGAAATGGCAGCCTTCAGTTTCTTTGGAAGATGGGATAAAACGCTGGATAAGATATTTGGAGAAAGAATAATGAAAATCGGAATACTTTCTGATGTTCACGGAAATGCAGAAGGGTTAAAACGGTGTCTTGATTTTTTTCGTTGATGCCGAAGTTGAGAAAATATTTTTTTTGGGTGATACTGTAGGATATTTCCCGGAGCCTGTGAACGCCATTGAATTGTTACTATCTGTCCAAGCATCTTGTCTGCTTGGGAACCATGATGCCATGCTGATTGAACGAATTGAGATTGATGAAAGAAAAGACAGGGTTTATCAAATCAGAAAGACGAGAGATAAAAGTCCCTGCCGATACTTACAGCAGATGGCAACATGGCTTCCATATTTGCAACTTCAGATTGACAGCAAAAAAATTTTGATGGTTCATGGAAGTCCTTGGAACCCGTTGAATGAATATGTATATCCCGATGCTGATTTGAAAAATTTCGCTCGATTACCGTTTGATTTCATCTTTATGGGACATACGCACAGACCTTTTATTCGGAAGTCAGGCGATGTTACGCTTGTGAATGTGGGGTCCTGCGGATTACCTCGGGATCAGGGGAATTTGGCAAGTTGTGCTATCTTTGATACGGAAACAGGTGAACGCAATATTCATCGTATTCCTTTTAATGCGGAAAATCTTATAAAACAATATGGAAATGCCATACATTCCAGCGTAGTTTCTTGTTTGAGAAGAGAAAGTCATCAGATTGTCGGAAAGATGGTTGCAAGGTAGAAAACCAATGAGTCAGAAAATAGCAGTAATGGTAACCGGAATCGGCGGCGGCGGGCATGGCGAACAAATTATTAAAGCCCTGCGGCTTGCCGATACGAAATATGAAATTGTCGGTTGCGATATGTCGCCTGTAAGTAAGGGACTTGCAGAAGTAGAGCATCCATATCTGGTTCCGCCTGCTTCTGATCCGGATTATATTACCTGCATCTTAGCTTTATGTAATAAGCATAAAGTGAAAGCTTTGTTTCACGGTTCGGAACCGGAATTAAAGGTGATGAGCAGAGACAGAGAAGCTATTGAGGGTAACGGAATCTTTTTGCCGATTAATCCTGAATCCGTGATTGATACTTGCATGGATAAGTTTAAGACAATGGCATTTCTGTCTGAAAACGGCTTTTCTTTTCCTCAGAGTATCCGGGTGTCATCATTGGAAGATATTAAAAAGGCGAAAGTTATTCCTGCAATACTAAAACCTTCGGTTGGCGGAGGCGGATCCGTCAATACATTTATAGCTCAGACGGAAAGAGAACTTTATCTTTTGGCTGAATATTTGCTCGGTATTTATTCCGAATTCATTGTTCAGGAATATCTCGGAACGCCTGAATGCGAATATACAGTAGGGGTTCTTATTGCAATGGACGGTGTTTTGCTAAATTCCATTGCTGTTAAAAGAACGATTCTTTCCGGTCTGAGCAATCGTATGAAAGTTCCGAACCGTACAGGAAATCCTGACTTCAGCCCGATATTGGCGGTCAGCAGTGGTATTTCACAGGGCGAGGTCGGACGTTTCCCGGAAGTTACCGCTATTTGTGAAAAAATAGCAATGAAACTCGGATGCAGAGGAGCAGTAAATATTCAATGCCGTTTTATAGATGGAAAGGTATATGTATTTGAAATTAATCCTCGTTTTTCAGGCACAACTTCTTTGCGTGCAATGGTCGGATATAATGAACCGGATATTCTGATTCGCAAGCATTTGCTCGGAGAAGATATTCAGCCTCAATTCAACTATGAAACCGGTATTATCATGCGAGGTTTGCAAGAAACATTTATCAGGAATACGAATTTTCCTGACAGCCGGAGTTTTTATGGAAAATGATTTAACAACATTTCATTGGGATGTAGGAACTCTGCCCTTTATATGGGGCCATTTGTCCGAACCGACGAATGGGAAAGGAATACCGGATACAAGATCGCAGAAGAACTTAAACCGATGCTTCCTTCAACAACGATTATTAGAACGTGGAGTGATTTGTTTTTTGGAAACAATTGAAGATGGCGAATAGTATAAATATAAATAGTATTGTCTTGACATTGGATATTGACTGGGCACCGGATTTCATGATTGACTTCGCAGCCGAACAACTGATTTCCCATAATGTTAAAGCAACATGGTTCATAACACATGACAGCCCGGCAGTTAAACGATTAGGAGATTATCCCTATTTATTTGAACTTGGTATTCATCCCAATTTCCTGCCCGGTTCAACACATGGTCAAACACCGGAGGAAGTGTTAAGCCATTGCATGCAACTTGTGCCCGATGCCGTCAGTATGCGTACACATGCTTTGATTCAATCCTCGCCATTGCTGGCGCAGATAATGAAAGAAACATCCATAAAGAGAGATGTGTCGCTGTTTTTACCCTATCATCCGAACCTACAGCCAGTCAGCTATTGGTGGGAAGGCCGTCATCTGTTGCGGATTCCTTATTTTTGGGAAGATGATGTTGAAATGCAGCAGCCTGAGCCCAATTGGCATTTTGATTCCCGATTTTGCGGGGGGGTAAAGATATTTGATTTTCATCCAGTCCATGTCTATCTGAATTCAAAAAATATGATGCCGTATGAAACTTTAAAACAAAAGACGAGGGGATTCTCTGATTCTGTGCCTGCATATGCGAAAAATTGCATTCAATGCGGAAAGGGTACGGGGACATTGTTTGAAGAGTTACTCATCCATATAACGGATAATAGAAAAGCAGCTCTGCGGATATGCGATATATCAAAAGACGGAATAAAATGAATTTATCAGAAATCAAGAACAGTTTCCCATCAGTCGAAATACTAAGAGATGCTCTATTTGAATCGGTTGGCATTATAACGCATACTAGTCCGAATATGCTTGTCTTTCTGGAAAGTGATAAGTTTCTGCCTCAATTTCTTAAAAATCCGAATATTTCATGTGTGATAACAACTGAACAGTTAGCTCGATTATTGCCTCAAAACTATGGAATTGGTATTTCTGATAATCCTCGCAAGGCATTTTTTGAATATCATAACCATCTGGCTTTAAAAACAGATTTTTACTGGAAAGATTTTTCTTCTGAGATTTCTGATGAAGCGATTATCCACGAGACGGCATATATTGCAACTAAAAATATCCGGATCGGCAGAGGAACGATTATTGAGCCTAATGTTACCGTTATGGAGCGATCAATTATCGGTGAGGATGTAATTCTGCGTGCCGGATGTGTTATCGGTTCAGAAGGATTTGAATTTAAAAGAATAAATGGTAAAATTGTCAGTGTAATCCATGCCGGCGGTGTACGATTGCATGATAGAGTTGAAGTGCAGGCGAACTGTACTATCTCCCGTTCAGTTTTTGCTGGATTTACTGATTTAGGGGAAGATACGAAATTGGACAACTTGGTGCATGTGGCGCATGATGTTCGGATCGGAAAACGCTGTTTTCTGCCTGCTTGTGTGATGATTGCCGGAAGTGTGACAATTGGCGATGATGTGTGGATAGGCCCTAATGCTTCAATTTCAAATGGAATTAACATCGGAGACAGAGCGCATATTACTCTCGGAGCCGTCGTCACCAAAGATGTCAAAGCAGACGAGAGGGTGAGCGGCAATTTTGCTATTGATCATCAGAAGTTTTTAGCTTTTATCAAATCCATAAGGTGAAAGAGTTGCGTATATTAATCGGAAATGTTGATATTGCATGTATATTACGAATTTATGCCGATGCCTTCCGTCAATTAGGTCATCAGGTTACAGTTTCCATTTCTCAGAGAAATGATTGGTGCGATAAATATGAAGATGACGTTGTTGATCTCCGACCTGGAAAATTCAATACTGAGACAATTCATCAGCTAATAGCTAATCACGATATTTTCTTTCTTTTATGGGGGGATGTTCACACAAATCCTTTCAGGCTTGACTACCTGAAACAGTTGGGGAAACGTATAATCATTGTCTTCTGCGGCGATGATATTCGGCATTACTCGGCTTATGAGCAGGAGTATGGTGTTTCTCTGAAATATTCCGGCGGAGGACGTTTAGGTGACCCGCTTAACCGACCGCTACAAAATATCAGGCTATTTGAATATTACAGTGATATAGTTTTATCTGTTCCGAATCAGTCATCATTAATGGCGCGTCCATATATCCATTGTATCGTGCCGATGAACATAAATAAATATCAGTATAGTATTCCAGAGAGAGATATACCTGTAATCGCTCATGCACCTTCTGTCAAAGCTGTAAAAGGAACGCCTTTAATTGAAGCTGCGCTTGATCGTCTGCGTAAAGAGGGGATAGCTTTTGATTTCCGTCTCCTGCACGGAGTTCCGAATCAAGAGGTTTTAAATACATTAAGAGATGCTGACATAGCAATTGATCAGCTACATGGTCATCTTCACGGACTGTTCAGTTTGGAAGCTGCGGCATCCGGTTGCGCGTTGGCCACTTGCAACAATCAAGAATTTGAACCCATCCCTCCCAATCGTCCGATTTTAAATATCGAACCAGGTAATCTTTACGAACCTCTGAAACGCTTATTGACAGACAAAGATTTGCGAATCCGGCTTGCTCAGGAGGGGCGAAAATATGTGGAGAAGTATTATGATCATGTCAATGTAGCCGGTCGAATACTGGAGTGTTTGGAAGCCGATGAAATTGAATATGACCATTATCCCGCTTTCTTTTCCCGTTACTATCGTCTGCCTCAGGGTGAAAGCATTCCCGATGAATTGAAGCGAATGACAGCGGAGACTATTCAGCGATGGGGACTGCCCGAAGATGCTGACCCGCAGGATATGATCGCACGGGGCCTGATGTCGGCGGATGGACTAGACCCGTCCAAAC
>JAOZMU010000247.1 GCA_029934165.1 Bacteroidales bacterium | reverse complement strand
ATTATTAATTGATTATTATTTATTAGTTTTAATAATTTTGTCCAAAGTCTAATTTCTTATAAGATAATATATATCTGTAACAGTTGTTGCAGTTACAAACATTGGGATATTATTATCATATAGCAAGCGAGTTACATTTTGGGCTTTGATTTTAAATTCATGACGTTCAAGTGCTATATCAAGCACTATATTGGTGTCTAATAAAACTTTTTTCATCCGTGTTTCTCTATCAATGCGTTATACCTTGTGTCGTCTGTTTCAATTTTTGAGAATTTACCACTCCATTTTTCAAAAAAATCATCTATTGACTTTTTCTCATTGCCGTTTATTGGTAGTTCTTCTTGAGTTTTAAACATCACAATAACCTTCACCTCTCTATTTATATATTTACTAATTTCGGGGATTTTAATTACTCCATCGTTTGAAACCACAGTGTTGAATTCGTATGCTTCCATAGCTGTTTATTTTTTAGTTGTTCTTGCAATTATAACGAAAAATCGGGACGAAACTTGTTAGTTATTAAAGGATATTTTTATTCCCAAAACATTTCCAGCTCTTCGACATTGCCATATAACTGATATTGGCTTCCTGAAAAACTAAGTTTTATAATGGTGTCTTTTTCTGTGTCTTCAAATAGCATTTCGATAGAGTTTTCTTTTTGTTCTGCTTTTGTTTGTATTTCATTAAGAAATCAATTCTCTCAACCAATTGTTTACGATGTATTTGCGAAAGGAAAGAAACTCTTTAATCTCATTATCACCATCTTTTATGAAATCTTCAATAAGTCCTTCAAGTTTTATTAAAGCATCTGGGTCGCCAGATTTATATTCTAATTTACGTGAACTTACTTTTTCTTCAAACTCTTTGTAAATGAGTTCTCTTTGTTCATTCAACCAAGCTCTGTCAACCTTTAATTCCGAAATAGTCGTTTGAATTCTAGCTTCCGCAGAAGATACAAAACCATTTTTCTGAAAAACTAAATCCTTAGAAACATCTTCCTTTTCTGGATTTACAAATTGATTTTCTTCAATTCTATCGTATTTATCACCCAAGTTATGAATATCAGAAGTGCTGATAGACAGAATATTTGCTCTTGTTTTATTTACACCATGTGGAAATTTATTCGACTTATTTTGATTGCAAGTATGACAGCAATAAAGCAAATTATCCCACGAAAAGGCAAGCCAGTAATATATGCTTTTAGGGCGAAAATGTTCAACATGCCATTGCTCTACTTTTTGCTCGCAGAAAGCGCATTTGTTTTTGTATGTTGCTGCTAAAGATGCTTTTATATCTTTAGATTTGTATCTGCCGTCATAGACACCAACTGTCGAAGCATCAAATTCGGATATTGTAGAACTTGTTGGATATTTGCCGTTTAAAATAATTTCGTCTCTACGTTTTTTTGTAACTGCACCTTTTAAGCTTTTTGGTACAGCATTAGATTTCTTTATTTTAATCATAATTTCCCCTCTTTCTCAAACTTGTCTAAAAGCTTTGAAACCATGTCTTTTATTTCATTGTCTTGAAGCGGCTTTTCGTTTAAGCGTTTTCGCACTTCGGTATGAATAATATCGTACACATAGTTTCCTGTTTCAAAATCGTGTTCCGATTTTTGATAAGCAGCAGGTTTTGACGAAGGAAGATTAAATAGCGAAGAAGTAACAAAAGCATTAATTGTTTTGTTTGAGAAAGTTTCCATGCTGTAAGGTTCACTCACTCTGGTAATTGCGTCTTCTTTGTATAGTTTATAAAAAACAGCATCTTTAGAAGCCCCAAAAACAATAATCGGGCTATGAGTAGTAAATATCCATTGGATATTCGGGAATAACTTACGCAACAAACCAGTAATTGAGTATTTCCATTTAGGATGAAGATAAACACCCAATTCGTCAATCAAAACAATGCCCGTATATTCTGTGGCATCTGTAACATAAGGTTGACTTGTAGATAAACGACTCAATAAATCTGACAGAAGAATTAAAATACTTTTGTAGCCATCAGAAAGTTGCTCGAATTGTAGCTCCGTTCCTTTTTCTATAAAACGAATATTTGTGCCATCAATTTTTACTTTTAAATTCTCTTTATCTTCCTCAAAATTAATTACTTGCTCTAATAATTTTTTTGCTTGGGCGGGTGTTACACCAATTGGTACAGATTCGCCTTTTTCTTGTTTTTCTTTTTCAGAATAATAATTTAATTGCACATCTTTTAACCACTGCACAGGGCTAGTTAAATACGCATCGCCATCAAAAAGACTTGCATAACCACTTCCATCTGTTCTATCTTCGCTTTTACGAAGACGGTTCACGCCATAAGCATATATATTAACAAACGAGGTTTTTTGCTTTTTATAGTCGCTTTCAAAGTTATATTTTCTATTATTTGTGGATTTTGCAGAAAGGTTTAATTCATTTCTTTTATGCTTTTGCAGAAAATCATCATTCTCTTTTATGTATGAAAAAACACTTTCTACGCCTTCATTTCCTTTTAAAGCGAGCAAAATTGATTGCAGTAAAATTGTTTTGCCATCGCCATTTTCGCCAAGGAAATAAATTTCTTTTCTGCGTCCTAAATCAGTTAATTCAATGTTTTCGATACTGAAATAATTGCTGAGTTTTAGAGTGTCGATGATATTTTTTCCTTCGGTTAAATCTTCAATTTCCGATATTAGTTTTCTTATATCGACTTCATCAAAATACCACTCTGGCTTAATGGTATATAATGCCGAGATAGAAAAATTTACCTCTGCGTATGAATAACCAGCTTCATATAAATTTTCTATAATTTCTAAACAATGTCTTTTACTTTTTTTAATAGCTTCTAGTAAAGTAAACCCGATTTGACTATAAGTAAGTATTTTATCTATATCTTCGCTTTCTTGTACTTTTTGAATATTATTTAAATTTAAGAATTCACCTTTGGGGATAAATTTTTCTAATGGCTTATTTACATCTCTGTTTAGTAGGTAGTTGTAAAAAAGCATATAATATATATCATTTGTATTATTTGTCTTTTTTTTATTATTAGGGTTTTCAGAAAGAAAATTATCAACAAATATATCATCAGGAAATAGTTCCTTGATTTCATCAACCTTCTTTTTTCCTTCTTCTTTATTATTTTTATTACGAAGCTCTTCAATATAATATATAAGTTTCTTTTTTGGCTGCATGGGATATTGATGTCTGAAATATAAAAAACAACGGCATTGAATTATTTATCAAAGATAATTCTTTTTTCATAAACATAAATAAAAAATTCATCACACTTCCTTTTTATGTTCTAAAGCACGTCTTGCTTTTTTTGATAAAAATCATGCTGTTTTAATGAGGTGTAACAAACAAAAAAGTTATTTTTACACCAAATTTCAAAGACAGTTGAGTTATGGCGCATCCACTAAGGAAATTAAAAGAATATAGAACGGCTGAAATGCGTGTTATCAAGGGTGGTAAATCAACGAAAAACAAAACTATCATATCATTCATTGTAGCATTTTTATTGGGTGCTATTTCAATTTTTATAATTTTAAACAGCATTGATGGTACACCATCTAATATTTCTATTCCAGATACAGGTGTTGATTGGGACAACCCACCATGTTCGCCATCAGAATTAAATAGCGATTGGGTTGAAGTTACACCTGAATTAATGAAAGAAAGAAGCCAACGAAGAGAATTTCAACATAAAAAAACGAAATTAAAAATTGCTTTCGATAAAGGCATTTCTGGGTTGCCAAAATATAGAGGTGAAAACCACTGGCATATTTACAATCCTTATAGTAAGAGTGTTAGAGATTATTATTTGGATAAAAATGGTAATCCAATACATAAAAATAATGGCAACTCACATATTGAAATAAATTGCAATTAATATGAAAAACGATATCGAAATATTTAATTATCTACATGACACAGGTTTATCAGATTTTTCGTTTGATTTTCAGAATAAAAAAGCTTCAATAAATTTTTTATTCTGGGACGACTTAAAACAAAAGGAAGAGACTTTGACAATTGTTTTTTTCGGGGTTAGCAAATTTGTTTCAGATTACCCTGAAAATATGGAATTTGACGTTGTAGGTTGTCATAATGCAAATTGCACGCAAATAAATGAAAGTCAATACAATGTAACTTTTCTAATAGACTTTCTAAAGCAAGCAGTTGCATGGAAAATTGAAATGACCTTTGAAAAATTGGAGGTTAAAGGCGGGCTAAGTAAGGAGGCTTTTAATTATAAATTTGGATAAACCAATTCACAAACAAAAACCCAAGCGTATTATTTTATTGTGTATCTTTGTTCCATGAGAAGCAAGCAAATAAACTTTTTCTACTCCCGTCTCAACTTTCAGAATTGGGCAGCTACTTGCAAGATAACGACTGGTTGGTGGTTGAGTATAAATCTGCAACACAAGAACTGGTTATTTCTGACAGTTTGACAAGCAGCGGCATGAAAATTCTTATTCGCAAAGATTTGAAAACCAGCATTGAACAAAAATTTATAGACACACAAAATCATTACATAATCAATAGCTCAGTCTCGTAAGTTATTGAGTTTATGCCACCAAACTACAACCACACCGAAAAGACAATGAAAAGAGGACGATTATATTTTGAGCCTAAAACCTATGAAAAACACAAAACCGACCAACCTAAATCAGATAAATTTATTGCAGAAGCAAACAAGCTATTCAAATGGTTTAAGCAGAACTACGAAAGCGTAAAAACAGAAACGCACAAAGGCTTTTTTGTTTCAAAAAGTGTCGCAGAAATGGCTGAAGAAGAGAGTTTGAGGTTGATTGTGGTGTGAGTTTAGCTTTTAATTTTTATCGTTTATTATTTGCACTTTTTAGAAAAATGAATACATTGCACCGACACAATTCTATATCAAGAAACTGCAAAATTTATTAAACAGAGAAACTCATGAACTTTTCTAAATAAAAATAAAAAAAATGAAACTGAAATTATTTACAATCTTCGTATTAAGCCTAGTTTTAATACAAACAAGTAGAGCTCAAAAGACAGTTCTTACTTATAATTTGGGGCATTATTCTAGCATCCATGCTATTTCGGCTAGTTCAAACGGTAAGTATATTGTTTCGGGGGGTGGTGACGAAATAATACTATGGAATATGCACACAGGTCAAAAAATCAAAAGTTTTCACGAGTCTGGAATAATAACAAGTGTTTTATTCAGTCCTGATAATAAATATATAATTTCGGCAAATCAAAATAGCTATATTATTAAAATAAGAAATATAGAAACAGGTGAATCTGATATATTCTTATCTAGCAAAGGACACAGTAGTTACATCACGAGCCTCGCTTATAGTCTTGACAGTAAATATATTATATCAGGAAGTAATGATGGAACCATAAAATTATGGAATCTACGCGGAGGACTTCTCAAAACTTTTAGAGGACATACTCGTAGAGTAAACAGTGTTTCTTTCAGTCCCGACGGTAATTATATTATTTCAGGTAGTGCTGATGGTACAATAAAATTGTGGGACGTTCAAACAGGCGAAGAAATAAGAACCTTAACGGGATACAAAGGTCGTATTTCTAGTGTTTCATTTAGTCCAAACGGAAAATACATAGTTTCTTTGGGCGATGTCAGGCGATATAGTAGCAAACATAGAGATAAAATATAAAATTATGGGACATACAAACAGGACAAGAAATTAGAAGTTTTAGGGGAGGGGCGGATCTTAGTAATGTTTCTTTTAGTCCTGACGGAAGATATATAGCTTCTGGTGGAACCAATATAAAAATTTGGGATATAAAAAAAGGCATGTTTCATATAGCAAAAAAAACTTGACACTTTTTCACAAAAAAAGCA
>JAOZMU010000246.1 GCA_029934165.1 Bacteroidales bacterium | reverse complement strand
TGTTTTCACCTGACGACCATAAGTTGCAGATTGTCAGGTGAAAACACCTGACAGGCGCATTAGATAAAAGATAAAAAAGAGTAAAGTTTATTGAAACTTTATGAAACGCACCTAATTTTTCGTAAAGAAACATCTATTTGAACAGAAAATACAATTTTTTTCGATAAACGACATTTTGTAAGCGAAAACAGGTAGTGTTTTACAGATTTTTGGTTCAAAACGCATTAACTCTACAATAATGTTAATAATCGTAAATTACTGCTGTATATCGAAATAATTATATTTCAGCGGTTTTGTGATATACTTTTACAGAAAATTAATCTATAAGATATTAACATCATGACAGCAAAAGCAAAAAAGAAACTCGGATTCGGATTATCAACTTTGGTAATCGTGATAACTATAGGATTGACAACTTTTCTGATGAGTATGAAAGATGCTCCGGAACGAAAAACTGAAACAGATAACAGAGTAGCTGTTTCAGTTTTTGAAGTTCAAAATAAAAATATTCAATCGGAAATTAAAGTTATGGGAAAAACGACAGGGAAAGAAAAAATCGAAGTTTTTTCTGAAGTAAACGGCGTTTTGGAAAATACGGGAAAAGATTTTTTGGAAGGTGTCGCATATAATAAAAATGAAGTGCTTTTAAAAATTAACTCCGACGAAAACTATATGAGTTTAGTTTCGCAACGAAGCAATTTATTAAATCTTATTACCAAAATTTTACCCGACCTTAAATTTGACTATCCTCAAAGTTATGAAAACTGGAAAACATATCTTGAAAATTTTGAGATAGAGAAAACAACACAAACTCTTCCGGAAGTCGCAAACAATCAGGAAAAATACTATATAGCAGGACAAAATATTTATCAAACATATTATAATATTAAAAGTTTGGAAACTCGCCGGCAAAAATATACTATCCATGCTCCTTTTAGTGGCGTAGTTTCTCAAAGTACAATAAAACCGGGAACTTTAGTTCGTAGCGGACAAAAAATAGGCGAATTTTTCAATCCGAATATTTATGATGTAATTGTTGATGTTAATTTATCGGAAATTGATTTTATTCAAAAAAATAATACCGTAGAATTAACCGATGATGTTTCAAACACATCTTGGACAGGTGTAGTTACAAGGATTAGCAATGTTGTTACCAATAAAACTCAAACAGTAAAAGTTTATATTACAGTTCGAGGAAAGGGTTTACGTGAGGAGCTTTTTCTTTCCGGAAATATCAAGACAGATGTTAAGAATCAAGCTGTGAGGATTCCACGTAAATTAATAATTGATGATAAGTATATTTTTACTGTTAAGAATAATAAAATTGAAAAGACTCCGATAAATATTATCCAAACTACCGACCAATACTGTATTGTAAATGATTTGCCAAACGGCACAAAAATTTCACAAAAAACAAAAGGTATTTCTAACGGAATGTCTGTTAAATATTAATTCCGGACTTCTGACTGTTTTAATACAAAACATATCCGGTTGCTACTCTGCACTTGTCTGGTGTTTTCACCAGACAACCTTTGGAAATGTGCGGTGAAAACACCGCACAAGTGCAGGAGGAGGCAAGGCTTACCAACTCAATTTTAAATTTGAGCCAATATTAATTCCAGAATTCTGACTGTTTTACAACAAAATAATAATCACATTTCAAAATATATCCGCTGAAAATGAGAAACTTAATAAGCTATTTTATAAAATATCCGGTTGCTGCCAATATACTTATCATGATGATTGTTGCATTAGGTTTTTTCGGCTTATGGAACTTGAACTCAACTCTTATTCCACAAATAGACCCGGGAAAAATAATAGTTACAGCATCTTATCCCGGAGCTTCGCCTGAAGAAATAGAACAAGGAATAATTCTGAAAATAGAAGACAATTTGAAAGGAATTACAGGAATTGATGAAATAACATCTAAATCCTATGAAAATGCAGGAAGCGTAATTGTAGCATTAGAATCTGGAGAAAATGCCGATTATATTCTTCAGGACGTAAAAAATGCTGTTGATGGAATTAATTCATTTCCTGCGGGCATGGAACCTCCAAATATCCGAAAAGCTGAATTTTTAGCTCCGGCTGTATTTTTTACAGTAAACGGCGATGTTGATTTGCATACATTAAAACGGTACGCAAGGGTAGTTGAAGATGATTTGCGAAGTATAGAGGGAATTTCAAAAGTTGAACTTTCCGGTTTCCCCGACGAAGAAATTGAAATTAGCTTTTCTGAAAACGATTTAAGAGCTTACAGTATGACTTTTCAGGAAGCATATAATGCTGTTAAAGCTGCAAATATTGACCTTACAGGCGGAACAATTAAAGGTGAAAATGAAGAACTTTATATTCGTACGAAGCAAAAAAAATATTATGCAGATGATTTAAAAAGTATAGTTCTGCGGACTTCTTCCGACGGAGGAATCGTTAGACTTAGCGATGTTGCAAATGTTTCTGATAAATGGGCAGAAAATCCTAATAAAACTTTATTGAACAAAAAAACTGCAATTTCAATAACTATTAATCACACTAATAAAGAAGATATTATACATATTTCAGATGAAATTAATAAATATATAAATAAGTTTAACAGCGAAAACGATATTGTACAAGCTCAAATTAATTATGATTTGTCTGTAGAAATAGATTCTATGCAAAATATGCTGATAGATAACGGTTTGATGGGATTTGGTTTAGTACTTTTATTTTTATCGTTATTTCTTAATTATCGTTTATCTTTTTGGGTAGCGGCAAGTATTCCGTTGTCTTTTTTAGGAATGTTTTTGCTTGCAAATTTCTATGGTTTAACATTGAATAAAATGTCTCTTTTCGGAATGATTCTCGTTGTCGGAATTTTGGTTGATGACGGAATTGTTATCAGTGAAAATATTTACAGACATTTTGAACAAGGAAAAACTCGAATGCAAGCCGCCATAGACGGTACAATGGAGGTTTTTCCAGCAGTTTTCTCGGCAGTACTGACAACAATAGTTGCATTTTCTACTTTTTTCTTTATTGATGGAATGTTTGGACAATTTATGGTCGAAATGGCTTTTGTTGTTATTGCAGTTCTGATATTTTCATTAATTGAAAGTGCTTTAATTTTGCCTTCTCATGTTGCACATTCAAAAGCATTGGATAGAAATACTAAAAAAACAAAATTTGAAAAATTAACTAATAATTGGTTAATACTCTTTCGTGAAAAATATTTTGCTTCATTATTGAAATGGTCTTTGAACAACAAATTTGTTACGATATTAGTTCCTATTGCTTTGTTAGTAATTACTTACGGTGCATACTACGGAGGTGTAATAAAAAGCGGCGACCCATCTGTTGATAGTAAGGATTATATACAAATTTCGCTTGAAATGCCGGCAGGCACACCTGAAACTGTAACTTTTGAAAAACTAATTGCCATTGAACAAGCAGTTTGGGAAGTTGCCGGAAAAATAAATAATGGTCGTAAAGATAGTTTGAAAATTGTTAAAAATGTACAGCTTAATCAGACTTCCGCAAGCACGGGAGCTATTAAAGCCTTTATGCTCGAAAGTAATATTAGAGAAATGCACTCTGCTGATTTCTCAAATATGGTACGTGAAGAAGTTGGCGAAATGCCTGAAGCAGAGCGTCTAAATTTTGTTCAGCAGTCTCGTTTCGGAAAACCGGTTTCAGTTTCGTTGCAAAGTATTGATATGCAAGAATTAGATTCGGCACGTAACGAGTTCAAATACGAACTGAATCAGCTAAACGGTTTAAAAAATGTTATTGATGATTATGAAACAGGAATGCGTGAAATAGAAATTACTCTTAAAGACAAAGCTTATCCACTGGGTTTAACTTTGCAGGAAATTATGAATCAGGTTAGAAGTGGATTTTACGGTCTGGAAATCCAACGAATTAACAGAGGTTTAGATTTAGTGAAAATTTGGGTGCGATACGAAAAAGAAAATCGTTCGTCAATAGGCAAACTTGAAAATATGCGGATAAGAAGCAAGGACGGAAGTGCTTATCCGCTAAGTGAAATTGCAAATTTGAAATATGAAAGAAACCTTACATCAATAAATCATTACAATGGGAAACGAGCAATCCGGATTGAAGCGGATTTGCTTAATCAAGATGTAAATTTGAAAGAAATTAAAGAGGAAATTAATAAAAATATTTTACCTGCTTTAAAAGAAAAATATCCAGGAATAAAAGAAGTTCATGCCGGACATCAAAAAGAATTACAAAAAGCAGGTAATTCATTTATGAAAGTTGTACCTATGATACTTGTGTTATTACTTGCAATTATCACATTCACTTTTCGTTCTTTTTTGCAAACAATTTTGGTTTTTATTTTAATTCCGTTCGGTTTAATCGGTATCGGTTGGGGACATGCAATTCATGATTATGCTCTTGATATGCCTTCATATTTCGGAATAATAGCACTAATGGGAGTAATGATAAACGATTCGATAGTATTGATAAGTAGAGTTAATGGCTTGCTTCGAGAAGGAAAAGATTTTATGACATCTGTTTATGAAGCCACAATATCACGTTTCCGTCCTATTGTACTAACATCACTTACTACAATAGCTGGTTTGTTTCCTTTGATATTTTCAGATAATTCGCATGCGGCAATGGTTATTCCAATGGCAATCAGTTTAGCTTACGGACTTATTGTCGCAACATTTTTAACATTAGTCATACTGCCTGTTTTATTGATAGTTACTAATAAAATAAAAGTTAAAATACACTTTTGGAGAACAGGAAAACAGGTATTGCCAAGAGACGTTGAGCAAGCGGTAATTGAACAAAAATTTATAGTAGAATAGCTTAGTACATGACAATTTTTAAAAACATGTCATTTCGAGTGAAACGAGAAATCTGAGTTCGCTAATTATCATAAACTTTCAGATTTCTCCCTACGGTCGAAATGACGTAAAGTAGAATAGCTAAAATTAAACAATAATGAAAAAAATAATTATTTTAATATCAATCATAATAATAAGTGTATCGGCTTATTCGCAAAAAAAAATGTCCTTAGATTCTGCCGTACAAATATGTTTGGAAAACAATTACGGAATAAAAATATCTCAAAACAATATCCAAACAATGAAAAATAATGCAATCCCGGCAAATGCAGGTCTAATGCCGAGTTTAAATATTTCGGCAGGTGTAAATTACAGCAATAATAGAACACAAACCGATATGGGCGAAATGAAACAAAAAGCAACTTTGAATAATACGGGTATAAGTTTGAGTTATACTATTTTTGACGGTTTGGCAAATATAAATAATTATAAAAAGCTGAAAGGAATGGTAGAAGCAAGTGAGTATCAAAACCTGATGACTATTGAAGCCACAATTTACAAATTAATTAATGCTTATTATTCAGCTGTCATAAATTATGAAAACTTGCAGGTAAACAAAGATATGCTTGCAATTTCGTTCACTCGATACGAAAAAGAAAAAATCAACAAAGAATACGGAAAGTCAAGTGGATTAGAAGTATTAAATGCCCAAGTTGATTACAACAACGACAGCATAAATTATTTGAATGCAAGAAATTCTTACAACGAAAGTAAACGCAACTTGAATGTTATTTTGAGTAGAAAACCTACAAGTGATTTCGATGTTGAAACATACTTACCCGATTTTAAAATGTATGATATTAATTTATTGAAAGATGAGATGCTCAAAAATAATGTTTCTTATAAACTTATAGAGAATACACTCAAGCAAGATAAGTTAGGTATAAAAATTGCAAAAGCTTCATTTTCTCCGGTCTTATCATTCAATACATCTTATGGTTACAATCAGTCTGCTGAAAACTTCGGTATTCGGCTTGATAATCCTAACGCAAGTTTTAT
>JAOZMU010000245.1 GCA_029934165.1 Bacteroidales bacterium | reverse complement strand
AAAAAACCATAAGAATATTTCTTTTCAGTGTGAATTGATTTTTTATGAACAAACCATGACAATTATTAAAAATGCAGAAGAAACTCAATTCGTAATTATAGAAAAAGGTATTTATTTTATATAATTACACTCATATAATAAAATTTTTTACTCACAAATTAATAATTTAATAAAATTATGAGAAAGTTTATCCCAGTATTTTTTTTATGTGTAATTCCATTTTTAGGTTTTGCACAATTAGAGCAGCGGCAGGTTTCAAAGAATGAAACAAAAATAATTTGGCAAGCCGATATTGAAAATCAAAATGCCAATATTGAGCCAGTTAGCAAAGAAGACAATAAAGGCATAACCAACGAAATGATTAATATTCCGCTTGATTATGATGGTGAAGCCGGAGTTTTTCTTATGGGCAAAGAAGGAGCTACTTCAAATGTATTTGAAGTTACTTTAACTTACAACTACGACATGAGTAAGTATATGATAACAAATGCAATGTATGCAGAAATGTTAAATTATGCGCACGCAGAAGGCTTACTTACAGGTGATTATGATGGCGCACATACAACCGTGAAAAATGCCGAAGGAACTCAATACGAAATTCTCGATTTAGATGGTAGCTTTGAAGTTACTTGTCAAATTGAATTTTCTGGCGGCGAATTTAATGCTATTAGCGGATTAGAAGACTATCCTGTTTATTATGTAAGTTGGTATGGGGCAGCATTTTATTGCAATATGGAAAGCCGACAAAATGAACTTACAGAATTATACGACCAAACAACAGACCCTTGGAAACGAACTTTTTATGGAGAAGACGGTTTCAGAATCCCAACAGAACACGAGTGGGAATACGCAGCAACTTATAACGACAATCGAGATTACCCATGGGGAATGGATGTGGCTACGACAGACCATTGTAATTTTTTGCCAAGCGGAATAGGACACTCAACTCCTGTAAACCAGTATCCTCTTGGAGTTTCTAATCTTGGGCTTATGGATATGGCTGGAAACTTGTCGGAAATAGTTAATAATTATATCTTTTCTTATTCAACAGAACCAGAAACAAATCCTACCGGACCCGATAATGATGGAGAAGAGCATAGAATTGCACTAAAAGGAAATACTTTTGAAGCCGATGAAGAAGTAATTAAATGCCATTGGCGTTCTGGCTGGACAAGACAGTGGTATCCTACAAATACTGGAAGTTTCCGAATTGTCAGAGTTTATTCTGGAGAAATTCCTAATGCTATTAATTCAACTGCCAAGCCTCAATTCAGGATAAATAATTATCCTAATCCGGTAAATGATTTCACAACCTTCTGCTATTCGCTTGAAAATGACGACAATATTACAATTCGTATTTACGATAGCAAAGGAGTTCTTGTTCATACAATAAATAGAACTGGAAATAGAGGTAGAAATGCTATTCAATTCAATGCTTCAAATCTAAATTCTGGAATATATTTTTATAGAATAGAAACGTCAAACAAAACAATTTCAAATATTTTGATTAAAAACTAAAAATTATGAGAAAAATTATAATTGCATTTATTCTATCTCTGTTTTGTTTTACGTCGACATTTGCACAGTGGACACAAAAAACATCAAATACATCGGATAGACTTTGGGTTGCCGACTTTGCAAGTGAGACAAATGCCGTCATTGGAAGTAGCGATAATAACGGCACTTTTCTTATTTCGGAAGACGAAGGAGATAGCTGGACAAATTTCAACACCGGCGAAGAATATCGTTTTTATGATATTGATATGGTTGACGCAAACATCGGAAGAGCTTGCGGATACGGTGTTTTCATGGCAACAGAAAACGGGGGCAAAAATTGGACTTTTACTGAAGTGGCAGGAACCACATTTATTCAATCGCTTGATTTTATCGATGAAGATACTGGTTGGATTGTTGGTTTTCAAGGTATGATAATGAAAACTACTAATGCTGGAGAAGATTGGACAACACAAACTACTGGTGTTCCGCATGATATATGGGAAGTTCAGGCGATAAATAAAAATCTAATTTTTGCTGCAGGAAGAAACACAGCCACAGAAAAAGGTATGTTTTTTATTACTACAAATGGTGGAGAAGACTGGCAAACAGAAGAAATCCTTGACCAATTAACGTCAGTCGGCTGCATTGATGAGAGTAAATGGTTTGCAGGTGGCGAAAATGGCAAACTCTTTTACACCGATGATGCCGGCGAAACGTGGACAAACAAAGTAATAAAATCGGGAACAGATATTATGGAAATAAAATTTTTAGACCAAAACAACGGTTTTTTAATGTGTTATGATTCCGATGACCCCTATTCGCCAAATAGTTACATTTATAAAACCGAAGATGGCGGCGAAAACTGGGAGCTATCGTTTCAAACAAATTCAAAAAAGTTGTATTCCATTGCATTCTCATCTCTCTTTCATGGCATAGCCTGTGGTGCCGATGGAGTAATATATATGTACGATGACGAACCAGCGCAGATTTCCGAGTGTCAGGAATTTTTCAAAATCTATCCAAATCCAACAAACGGACTTATAAACATTGAATTTGCAGACAATGAAATTCAACAAATAAAGATTTCCGATTTAACAGGAAAAACGATAATTGAAAAAACTAATATTCAACAAAACGAAACAATTGATTTGTCGAGTTTTGCAAGTGGAATTTATATCATCAAAATTCGGAAGAATAATGAAATATTTACAACTAAAATTGTAAAAGAATAGATTTTTTTATAGTAGCCAGCAAGCGGTGGAATAATTGATTCACACAACTTCAGACTATTTTTCAAAGATTTACATTTTTCAACCAAATTTTGATATATACTAATTTCAAAAACCATGAAAACTATTACATTATTATTAACGTTTCTTTTTTGTGCGAATTTCATTTTCGGACAAACAACAATTGCAGACGGCGAAAACGTTACGGGGACTTGGACAGTCGCAAATTCGCCTTATCTTATTATAGGTGAGGCAAATATACCGCAAAACGAAACATTAACAATTGAAGCAGGTGTTGAAGTTAAATTTCAGATTGGCGATAATTTTAATTATCAAATTTCAAATTTTAATGCCGGTTTTTTAAGAGTAAACGGGAAACTTGTCGCACAAGGAACAGAATCTGACCAAATAAAATTTACTCGCAACGGAAGTGAAGGAAACTGGGGACTTATTTATTTCAGCGAAACATCTGACCCAACGAGCATTATAGAATATTGCCAG
The DNA here is from genome assembly GCA_029934165.1 of Bacteroidales bacterium. Taxonomy (GTDB): domain Bacteria; phylum Bacteroidota; class Bacteroidia; order Bacteroidales; family JAOZMU01; genus JAOZMU01. The sequence goes on along the minus strand of JAOZMU010000245.1, from coordinate 2,631 downwards.
ATTGAATACGGCAAATGGATAGAAAATTTAATTGCAGAACAAGCGTATTTTTATGGAGCAGTTTCTTTCTACGAAGCCGAAGCACTCATTAACAACAATATAATAACAAATAATGCTGGTGCCGGAATAGCTTGCTACTCTAACGCTAACTGTACCATAACAAACAATGACCTTTCGTATAATAGCTACGGAATTTCCTGCGAATATTCAATTCCTAACATAACTGATAATGTAGCCTCAAACAACGGTTCTTATGGAATTTCAATAGAAAATTGCACCGAAGGAATTGTTAGTAATAACATAATCACAGAAAACGAAGCCGCAGGTATAGAATGCAATGGCTCCGAAGTTACTATTAGTGATAATTTAATCGACAATAATTCAGTCGGTGGAATTTATTGCCTATTCGGGGACAACTCAAATATTGTAAACAATACAATTAGTAATAGCGGACGAGGAATTTATTGTACTTCTGCGAATACTACTACAAAAATAATTGGTAATGCAATTGTAAATAACATTAATGCCATGTATTGTTCACAAGGTGCCGATATAACCATTACAAATACCACAATATCATATAGTTCCGATGTTGGAATCCTTTGCGATGCAGCTTCATTAACTATAACTAATTCTATTCTTTGGGAAAATGGCGCACTTGCCATCAATTCAAACAGCAACGCAGATATTTCATATTCTCTAATCCAAGGTGGCACACAAGGAAATATTCAATTTTTAGAAGATAATATCATAGACGGCGACCCATTATTTGTTAATCCATCAAGTGGCGATTTTACACTTTCTGATAATTCGCCATGTATAAATGCTGGTAATAATGATGCAGAAAACCTTCCGCAAAACGATTTAAACGGAAATCAAAGAATACAAGGCGAAATTATTGATATAGGATGCTACGAAACGAGTATTACCACAAGTTTTGCACAAACAACAGTGAAAGAAATTTTTTCTGTTTATCCAAACCCAACAAACGGACGCATAAATTTTGAATTTGCAGACAACGAAATTCAACAAATAAAAATATCCGATTTAACAGGAAAAACGATAATAGAAAAAACTAATATTCAACAAAACGAAACAATTGATTTGTCGAGTTTTGCAAGTGGAATTTACATAATCAAAGTTCAGATGGAAAATGAGTTATTTACAACTAAAATTGTAAAAGAATAGAGTTTTTTTGGAAGCCAGCAAGCGATACAACAATTATTTCACAACCGTCATGTACGAATTTTGTTGCATGACGGTTTTAAAAACGATGGAAAAGAGGTGATGACGATATATTTACCTCAAGAAAAATCAAATAAAAAATTAATGTCTGCCTATAAAGTCCATTAAATCGCGAAGTGATTATCTATTGTTAGCTGATAATGAGCCAATTACAGAAATGCTTTATGGACGCAAACTAACTAAAAGTCAATTCGACTTTACTTCGCCCTAATTTTTTAATTTTAATATCTTCGTTAAAATATGTCCCTACACCTTTTATTAATCCAATCCAAATCAACTCTAAATTTCGTGCCGAGTAGTACGACATTATTATCTTATTATCTTCTAATTCCTCAAATTCAAATTTAGGAGGTCTAGCATTTTTTATTTTATTTGTAATTTTTGAATGAAGTCTATTCATTTCTAAAAGAAACTCCTTAGCAGTCTTTTTTCTCACAAAGAATGCAAAATATTTCTTTGGAGCATATTCATTCATCCAATAATTACCATAAACCTCTGCTGTTTGTTCTAACGTCATATTTAAAACTTCGCACGTATTTTGTAGCAGCGTCATAACTATTTTATCGTCAATATCATAATGACTATAAAATACATTGTCTTCCGGTAAATTAGATTTTTTTAAAATATCCGTCCAATTTTCTTGTCCAAATTTATTTTTCACTAAATCTTGTAGTGCAATTACTATTGTTCCTTTCATATTACGATAAATTTAAAATTAATAATTCACATTTATTCCACTTAGTAATGGAAAATTAATAATTAATAATTAATAATTTTGCTTACGCCTGATTTAGTTTTAGTTAGGAATTTTAATGGTTTACTTTATTAAATTCATTTTACTTAATAATCAAGCGATTAAAAATTTAATTTCTACATATTTTCATCGACCAACACTGTTTTGTAGTGATTATCCTGCCTTTTTATATTTGAAAGCATTAATCATAATACAAAAAATATTGTTTATTTAGAACGTAATATAAGTAAAAAAATTACCTCCTAAACCGTTAGTAATGGAAAATTAATAATTTTGCTTACGCCTTATTTAGTTTTAGTTAGGAATTTTAATGGCTTACTTTATTAAATTCATTTTACTTAGAATGCAATTTACGTTTTTTTTGGATAAACACATTTTCAAATCCTGATAATTTCGTGTAAAAAAAATCTGTATCTTTGTTAAAAATAACGACAATGAAAAAACGAAAACAAAACGAGAAAGAATTTCAAAAATGGGAAGAACTTGAAGACGGCGGACGATTGTATATAAAAGTTGTTGAGGCTGGTGATGGAAATGGTAAAAAAGCCTGTTACGAAAAAATTGCAGCTAAATATTGGGTAGTCCTTACATAACAGTGTTGGTATGATTATCAAATAGTTACAGGGCTGTTT
>JAOZMU010000244.1 GCA_029934165.1 Bacteroidales bacterium | reverse complement strand
TTCTTTGCAATGTGTTAAATATCAGGATGTAATGGCGAAGTCAGAAACTTGAGTTTCCTTATAAGTACTCTTACAAAAGTTCTTACGCTTTTTATTAACCTAAGTTGTTAATTCACAGCTTAAACGTTTCATAAAAAATAGGTCTTAGACATTATTGCCACAAATGTAATAATAAATGCAATATGCGTGTGTGCAATTTTGCATTATAATCGGGCAAAAAAAGCGATGCTTGTACGAGCATCGCTTTTTTTTATGTGATTACAAATTAGATAATTAGTTCAGTCCACGACGTTTTAGAAGTGCGTCTGTTGTTGGTTCTTGTCCACGGAATTGTTTGTACAATTTCATCGGAGCATCTGTTCCGCCTTGTTGTAGGACGTTTTCGCGGAATGCTTGTGCTGTTTCCTTGTCGAAAATACCGTTTTCTTTGAAAGCGTTAAAAGCGTCAGCATCAAGGATTTCTGCCCAAATATAGCTATAATATCCCGACGAATATCCGCCACTGAAAATGTGCGAGAAATATGTACTTCGGTAGCGTACAACGATTTCTTTGATAAGGTTGATTTCGTCCAATGCAGCTTTCTCAAATTCGATGACTTTCTCTTCTTTTGCCTCTGTCATTGTGTGCCATTTCATGTCGAGAAATGCAGCAGCAAGATATTCGACAGTGGTAAAACCTTGGTTGAAGTTTCCACTTTTTTCCATTTTTTCCATTAATTCATCTGGAATAATTTCGCCAGTTTTATAATGTTTTGCATACATTTTCAGCACTTCTTTTTCGCCAGCCCAGTTTTCCATGATTTGCGATGGAAGTTCGACAAAGTCGCGAGCTACCGAAGTCCCTGAAAGTGAGTTGTATGTACATTTTGAAAGAAGACCATGAAGTGCGTGTCCAAACTCGTGATAAAGTGTCGTAACGTGGTCGAAAGACAAAAGTGCTGGTTTGTCGCCTGTTGGTTTCGTGAAGTTGAAAACAGTGGAAATCAGTGGCTTAACATTTTTGCCGTCTTTAATATGTTGTTTACGGAACGATGTCATCCATGCGCCACCACGTTTGCCTGCACGTGGAAAAAAGTCCATATATAATAGTCCGATTGAAGAGCCGTCTGCTTCTTTAACTTCAAAAACGCGAACGTCTTTGTGATAAACCGGAATATCTTTTCGCTCGGTAAATTTCAATCCCCACAATTTATCTGCAACTTGGAACATGCCGTTCAACGAGTTTTCTAGCTCGAAATAAGGGCGCAATGCTTCTTCGCTGAGGTCGTATTTTTCTTGACGAACTTTTTCTGCGTAATATCTCCAGTCCCAAGCTTCGATTTTTTGTCCCGGATTTTCTTTATCCATAACTTTTTGTAACTCTTTCACTTCTTCTTTTGCGATTGGAAGAGCTGCGTTGATAAGTTGGTTTAGTAGTTTGTAAACATTGTCAGAATTTTCTGCCATGTTTTCTTCAAGAATAAAAGCTGCGTGCGATTTGTAGCCCAACAAGTTTGCGCGTGTTACACGTAGAGAAGCAATTTTTGCTAAAATCTCTTTGTTGTCCTGTGCGTTATCGTTGTTTCCTCGGTTAATGTATCCTTTGAAAATCTTTTCGCGCAGCTCGCGTTTGTTAGAGTAAGTCAAGAAAGGGTAAATGCTCGGACGTTGTAGTGTAAACACCCATTTGCCTTTGTTTTCTGTTTCATTTCCAGTCTCAAGAGCAGCAGCTTTGATGTCTTCTGTCAGCCCGTCGAGGTCTTCTTCTTTGTCGATGACAAGTTGAAAATCGTTTGTTTCTGCCAAAAGATTTTGTCCAAATTTAAGCGAAAGCATAGAAAGTTCTTGGTTCACTTTTTTGAACTCCTCTTTTTTCTCGCCAGTTAGGTTTGCACCACCACGAACAAATCCTTTGTAAGTCTCGTCCAAAAGAACGGCTTGTTCGGTTGTAAGTTTTAGGTCTGCTTTTTTGTCGTAAACTGCTTTCACTTTGGCAAATAGCTTTTCATTAAGGGCTACCTCGTCGCCGTGTTTAGACAAAAGCGGAGTAATTTCCTGAGCAAGTTTTTGAATCTCATCGGTTGTTTCTGCCGAGTTTAGGTTGAAGAAAACCATCGAAACACGTCCAAGAATTTCGCCGTTGTTTTCCATTGCTACAATCGTGTTTTCGAAAGTTGGTTCTTCGGTGCTATTTACGATTGCTTCGATAGCCATTTTTTGCTCTTCGATACCTTTTTTGAACGCTGGCATAAAATGCTCTGTTTTGATATTTTCAAAATCTGGTGCGCCAAAAGGTGTGGTAAATTCAACAAAAAACGGATTATCGGTGTTTTCTGTGTTTGTCGAATCCTGCTCGTTTGCTTTATCTTGCGTGTCTTGTTTTCCTTGGTTGCAAGAGTAAAGTATTGATAAAGAGCAAATCAGAATTAAACTAATTCTTTTCATACAATAAATTTAAATAATTAGATGAATGATAATAAATTTCCTCCAAAAGTATAAATTCATAATGTTTGAAAAAAGAAAAGATTTGTTAAAACAAAAAAAACCGAATTAAAGCAATTTTTTATGCTTCAATTCGGCTTTATAACAAAGATTTAATTAACATATACCACTACTTACTGTTTCTTGCTGATTTACAATAAATTCGTAAATCCTTGTCTCAATATTAAAAAGTACAGGGTGATTAATTTGCGCGTATAAATTTATTTCATCGGTGCGCCACACGCAGAGCATTTAGCGTTTTTGGCATCGTTTTTAACTTTGCAATATTCGCATTTCACCATTTTTGGCTCATCTTTTTTCACATCGGTTTTTTCATCGGTTTTCACATCGATTTTTTTGGAATTTGCCGATTCAAATTTCGTCATGAACTCCGATACTTCATTTTCTTTGTCGGTAAGCAGCTGGTTAGCTTTACGCGCCATTCGGATTCCATCTTCTTTACTGGCGACGTTTGCTTTGAGTATTTTTTGCGATTCCAGAATGGCATCGTTAGCCTCTTGAAGGATTCTTTTGGCTGTGCTTTCGCTTTCGCCAAACTTTGTTCCTGTTGCGCTGTTGATAGTTGTTTTGAGGTCGCTTGTTGTTGCTTTAATTTTCTTCAACTCACCAACAATTCCTTTGTTTATCAGCTCGTTAGCATCGGACATCTTTTCGATTTTTTTCTCTTCATCAGAGATTCCTTTGGCGGCTTCCATTACTTTTTGGGCTGCTTTTATCTGCGCTTCCAAAAATGGTTTGTAATTTGGATAGTCGATAGCTAGCGATTTTACTGACTCGACATTGTTTTTCCACGCATTACCTTCGGATTCCGTCGTTTGCTTGCAACCAATAAAGGCAAAGAAAAGAGCGAAGACAATTAAAAAGGCTTGAATTTTCATAATTTTAAGTTTTAAATTTAAAAAAATATTCCAATCAAAGATAATAAAAAAAAGGTTTAGAACGAAGATTAAATTAATCTATACCATTATTTGCTGTTTGTTGCTGATTTTCAGTCAAATATTAAAAAGTGCATAACATTTAAATTATAACGAGCAATAAAAAACATACCCAGCAACAATCAGATTTTTTCAGGGCGGCTCGTGGGCTTTCCGCTTGTAGTTGCCTTGTGTCTTGCGTTTTTGGCAATGTTGGGGCAGGAGCTTCCTTCGGTCACTCTGCTAAAATTAACTTGCATAAGTTGGAAAAAGCAAAAACGAATCCTATAAAACGGTCGAAGACATCGCTACAATCCCTGTCATAAAACGCCTTTGTAGCCAGCAGTTTGAAAAGACAGCCAAATTTCACAAACAAACTCGACTAAAAAACAAAATTTGTTCGTCGAACCTAATTTTTGATATTCCGCTGTCCGAAACTTTTTTTGCAACAAGGTCAGTAACCAGATAATTTTTGTTATATTTGTTTTTGTGCATAATAAAATTGTAACGAAGAGCGAAGATTTCTCAGTATTATTAAACTAAAGCGGTAATGATTAGCGAGTTAAAACAAGTTGCTTGGCAACAAAAAGATAATGTGGTTTCGATGAATGTACTCCTTCCCGATGGACGCGAAATTACTTTTCCGATTGATGAAGAATTAATAAATTATCTTGTCGGTAGCTCACCAAAATTGGTGTATCTGCACGTGCGTTTTCGTGGCGATGCAGAAGAACGAATTTTTTATGTAGATTTGGAAGGTATAAAACCTTTTGCCATAAAAGATTCGGATAAGGAACTGAAGTACAGCCCATCGAAGGAAAAGAAAAAAAAGCAACGCCCAGCAAATGCAACAGTCAAAGGAAAATACACTTTTGTTCGTGGCGAAAGTCATCCAGAACGTTTTCTGAGCGACAACGGTTGGAGACAGGCAAAACAAAACTTTGAGATTTACGACACCTCCGAGAAACAAGTCGAGCAAAAAACAGAACAGCCTGTTGTCGAGTACAATACGCCAAAATTAAAAACCGATTACCAACTTCAGACGAAGAAAAAATCGTGTATAAATTGCCGCACAAAAATTGGTTTCGACCAACAATTTTGTCCGCACTGCAACGCCGAGCAATTTAAAAAATGCACTCAGTGCCAGCACAAAATCCCTGCCGATGCTGTTGTTTGCCAATATTGTGGGACACCGCAAAACAGCAATCAACCAACGCCAGACCCAAAAACTACATCGATAGAAAACTCGCAAAGCAAAGACAACGAGCCTTTTGACGATGACGACGAAGATGTTCTTGATATTTCGTTGTAGGGTGTTTTTAAGCCAATTTTGTTGTAAAAAATAGAATATGTTAACAATCATAGAAATAAAAGTCGAAAAGTTATTTGATATTTTCGACCACAGCATAAAATTCCATGAAGATGGAATAACTCTCATGGTTGGCGAAAATGGTTTCGGCAAAACTGTTTTGTTGAAGATGGTTGAAGCGTTATTCAATGCTGACACCAAATTTTTCGATAGTGTTATTTTTAAACGATTTAGCATTCGACTCTCAGATAACAGGGAAATAATACTACGTAAAGATACAGCAAATAGAGTGTATGCAAAACATACAAAAGGAAATCTAAAAGAAATTCAAGTACAAAAAACATCTTTACATGAAGGATTTGAAGATTTCTTTTCTTCCGAAGTTATTTTGATAGAAACCGAAAGACTTTTGGCAGAGAATGGTAATAAAAAAACAATTATAGAACTTTCTGATGAATTAATGGAGGTTATTGTAAACAAGCGCAAAGAATCTCAACAAATTGCAGATAAGTTAGATGCAACCTACCCAACAAGGCTTGCAGGAACAAAAGATGCTGCAAAAATAAAATCAGAAGAGTTTTCCACTGAACTTAATAATCTCAAAAAAAAGAGAGAATTATTATTTAATGTAGGAATTATTGGCAAAGAAGAATATCAAAATTTTCAATACGATTGGCAGCAAGATGATTTTATGCAAAGGGTTCTTTCTGTTTATGTTGAAGATAACAAGAAAAAGCTAGATGTTTTTGACGATTTGGCTAAAAAGCTTAAAGTTTTCATAGAATTAATTAATAAGCGATTTTTATATAAACATGTTAAAATCAGCAAAAAGAAAGGGTTTGTTTTCACTTCAAAGGTTACAGGCAATCAAATTCCGATTGAAGGGCTGTCGTCTGGAGAACAGCACAAATTGGTTTTATTCTACACCTTGTTATTTAAAACAGAACCAAAAACGTTAATTCTAATTGACGAGCCAGAAATATCGCTGCATATTTCATGGCAAAATTGTTTTGTCGATGATTTAAGGAAAATTGTTGAATTGACAAGCACAAACATCTTAGTAGCAACACATTCGCCAAATATTATTGGCGAAAATTGGGAAATTGGGCTACCCGTCTAAAGTTGGACAAATTTTGTATATTTGAGTAAACCCAA
>JAOZMU010000243.1 GCA_029934165.1 Bacteroidales bacterium | reverse complement strand
AAAACGCAAGGCACAAGGCAACTACAAGCGAAAAGCCCGAAGCCGCCCTAAAAAAGCTAATTGTTATTTTTATCCGCGAAAATACGCATAATGCTTTTTCAATGTGAATTGATTTTATGAATAAACCATGAATGAAGTATTGAACCTCCAAGATTTCTTTAATTAGCTACTTGTTTCTTTGAATAGAATTTCTATTTTTGAGCTATTAATTTTATTTTTGGCATTGTACATTAATATTTGGTTGGTATTAAGATGTAATTTATAAATTCGTTATTATATGTTTGAATATCAACACAATACGTTTCTTTGTAACGGCATTTTCAAAAAAACATAAGTCGCAATTTTATGATTTCAATTAATCAAACTACTGTTCGTTTCGGCGGATTTGAACTTTTTTCGCAAATTAGCATGATGATAAGTCCGCGCGATCGTATTGGGCTTGTCGGAAAAAATGGCGCGGGAAAATCGACCTTGATGAAGATAATACTTGGCGAGGAAATGCCCGATGAAGGAAGCGTAACAGTTCCATCTAACGTGAAAATTGGCTATTTACCGCAGCAGATGATTTATCCTGTTGGAAAGAGTGTTTTTGAGGAAACCATGACGGCGTTTGACGAGGTTTTGCAGATTGAAACACAAATCAAGCAAATCACGGCTCAACTCTCTGAACGCGAAGATTATAGCTCGCCAGAATATATAAAATTAATAGACAAATTAACCACTGCCAACGAGCGTTACGATTTGCTTGGCGGGTCGAGCATTGATGCCGATGTTGAGCAAACGCTTACGGGGCTTGGGTTTCGTCGCTCGGATTTTGACCGGCAAACAAATCAACTCAGTGGCGGTTGGCGAATGCGCATTGAGCTTGCCAAGGTTTTGCTCCGCAAGCCAAGCGTATTTTTATTAGACGAACCTACCAATCACCTTGATATAGAGTCTATTCAGTGGCTCGAAGATTTTTTGAAAGAGTATGCTGGTGCTGTCGTTTTGATTTCGCATGACCGTGCTTTTTTGGATAATGTAACAAAACGAACCGTAGAAATTTCTGTCGGAAAGCTGTACGATTATGACGTTTCGTACACCAAATTTGTAGAGTTGCGCAAAGAGCGTCGGCAGCAACAAATGGCGGCTTATGAGAATCAACAAAAAATGATTCAGGAAACGGAAAAATTTATCGAACGTTTTCGTTATAAGGCAACTAAAGCCGTTCAAGTGCAATCGCGCATCAAACATCTCGACAAAGTAGAGCGCATCCAAGTCGATAAGGAAGATACTTCTGCGGTTTCGTTTAAGTTTCCGGCTGCACCTCGCTCAGGAACAATAGTTGTTGAAACTAAGGGACTTACAAAAAGATATGGCGAAACTTTAGTTCTTGATAATGTCGATTTCATTATCGAACGTGGCGAAAAATTAGCTTTCGTTGGGCGAAACGGCGAAGGAAAAACAACGCTTTCGCGTATCATCACAGAAACCACTGATTATGAGGGCGTTCTAAAGATTGGGCATAATGTAAATGTTGGCTATTATGCGCAAAACGAAGACGAATTGATGGATCTGGAAAAAACAGTTTTCGAGACTATTGACGATATTGCAGTGGGCGAAATACGCAAACGAGTCCGCGATATTCTTGGTTCGTTTCTTTTTAGCGGTGAGACTATTGATAAGAAAGTCAAGGTTTTATCTGGTGGCGAATGTTCGCGGCTTGCAATGGCAAAATTGCTGCTCGAGCCATATAGCCTATTACTCCTCGATGAGCCAACAAATCATCTTGATATGCGTTCGAAGGATTTATTGAAACAAGCTCTAAATCAATACGATGGAACTTTAATCGTTGTTTCTCACGACCGCGATTTCCTTGATGGTCTTGTAGATAAAATTTACGAATTTCGCGACCATAAATTAAAACAACATTCTGGAGGGATATACAATTTCTTGAAAAAGAGGAAGTTAGAAACATTGCAAGAAATAGAGCGAAAGGAAAGAAAAAAAGGGCAACAAACAGAAACAACATCGGAAAACAAACAGAACTACTTGCAACGCAAGGAGTTTGAACGCGAAAAACGAAAATACAAAAACCGAGTTTCGCAGTCGGAAACTCGGATTACAAAAATAGAAACAGAGATAGAACAGTTTGATAATCAGCTTGCTCAACCAAATGCCTCTGACTTAACTCCCGATTTTTTCGATAAATACAAAAAACTAAAAAAGCAGCTTGAGAATGAAATGGAAACTTGGGAGAATCTGAGTGCCGAATTAGATGATTTCATTCAGCAAAAAAACGTATAATCATAAGAAATATACCATGAAACAGTTAGCATATTTATCATTTATTATCATATTTTTATTACAAGGTTGTGTTACGTATATTCCGCCAACAGCAAGCCGAAACATTGCTTCGGTTTACAACCCAAATGGTACTGCTATCCACCCTGAGTTTTCGGTTTTTCATGGAAAAGATACAATTTCGCAATTACGCACCCGCATAGCTACCCAAGAGTTGCAATATAATAGGGCAAATGCCACTGGTGCAAATATAGCAAAAATACGGATAAATTATCAATTGTTTGCAAGTTACGAAAGTTATCACATAATCGACAGTGCCTCTGTTGTTTACGAGATTCCGAAAGGCTCGACAAACGATGACATATTATCCAAAATTTCTTTCGTATTTCCCTCGCACTTGGAAAATGCTGTGCTAAAAATATCTGTAACTGACCTTCTCGGACAAGTATATTATGCTGAATATCTTAATCTTAAACGAAGTAATAAAAATGATGCACAACAATTTTTCGTTTCTGATTTTGAGAAAAAGATACCACATTTTAGAACTTTTTTTATGCTTGATGAGAAAATACAAATTGAGCATAATTCTGGCGTTACAGAAGTGTACGTAGATTACTACTCAAAAAACTTCCCCACAGCAACACCACCTTTCTCTTCTTCGCGCCGCGATACTGTGCCTACTACCGCCGACAGTTCTTGGACGATGAAAATGGGGCTTGGTACTTATACTCAATTGACAAAGAATGGAATGTATCGTTTTAGAGTTGATACGAGTGAGCAAAACGGACTTACTCTGCACAATTTTGGCAAAAGTTTTCCGACGATGCAAAGCCCTGAAAACTTGATAAATCCGTTACAATATTTAACCTCATCAAAAGAATTTAAAGTACTGCTCGTGTCTGGTTCAAAAAAAATTGCAACGGACGAATTTTGGCTCACAGCATCACGTAATATAAGCCGTGCTAAGGAGTTAATAAAAATATTTTATGATAGAATACTATTCGCAAACCTTTATTTTAAGTCTTATAAAGAAGGTTGGAAAACCGACAGGGGAATGATTTATGTTATTCACGGAACGCCATCACAAGTTTATCGGACAAGTTACGATGAAAAATGGCTATACGGACGTGGAATGAAGACTATTACCTTTGTATTTAATAAAAAAGCAAATATTTTTTCCGATAAAAATTACGTACTTGATAGGATGTCTGCGTATATGAAAAGCTGGTATAAAGCTGTAGAATATTGGCGAAATGGTCGTCCGTATTTTCTTAATAATTGAATCTTATAATATTATTCAATTATTTTTTTATTTTTGGAATCATTCAAGACTCATTTTTTCACCTAATAATCAGGTAAGGTCTAAGACCTATTTTTTATGAAACGTTTAAGCTGTGAATTAACAACTTAGGTTAATAAAAAGCGTAAGAACTTTTGTAAGAGTACTTAATACCGAGAAGAATTTTTTCGGGAAAAACTAACAAACATTAGTAATCACTAATTAAAATATTTATCCTATGTCATTGAAAGATAAGATATTAGAATTGCAACAACGTCGAGAACAAGTTCTCCAAGGCGGCGGAACAAGAGCCTTAGAGAAACAAGCCGCGATGGGAAAAATGACAGCAAGAGAACGAGTTATCACACTACTCGACAAAGACACTTTCCACGAATACGATTTATTTGTCGAGCATTCTGCTCGCGATTTTAACATGGACAAAAAAATCCTTCATGGCGATGGAGTAATCACTGGAACAGGAAAAATTGGCGGGAAACCAATATGTATTTATGCTCAGGATTTTACTGTTGCAGGTGGCTCGCTTGGGCTAATGCACGCACGGAAAATTACAAAAATAATGGACCACGCAATGAAAATGCGAGTTCCACTAATTGGAATCAACGATTCGGGCGGAGCGCGTGTGCAAGAAGGCGTAAATTCTTTGGCAGGTTATGGTGAAATATTTTATCGTAATACATTGGCTTCTGGTGTAATACCTCAAATTTCTGTTATTTTGGGACCATGTGCTGGTGGCGCAGTTTATTCTCCTGCACTGACAGATTATGTCTTTGTGGTTAACAATATTTCTAAGATGTTTATCACTGGTCCTGAGGTTATTAAAACCGTTCTTGGCGAAGAAATCTCTATGGAAGACCTTGGTGGCGCAAAAGTACATAGCGAGATTACTGGAAATGCACATTTTTACGCAGAGAGTGAATTGGAATGCTTTGAGCAAATCAAAACTTTAATTTCATTTATACCATGGAATAACTCGCGCAAGGCAATGGCTTTTCCACCCGAAGACCCAAGCCCAAAATTGAAAATAGGCGATATTGCACCAAGCGACCCAAAAATGCCTTACGATGTTCGCGATGTAATTAAAAATATTACAGACAGTTCGTATTTCTTTGAGATACAAGAAAATTGGGCAGCAAATATCGTAATTGGTTTTGGTCGTCTAAATGGCGAAACAGTTGGTTTTGTTGCCAATCAACCATTGGTTCTTGCTGGTGTTCTGGATGTTGACTCGTCTGACAAAGCCGCACGTTTCATTAGATATTGCGATGCTTTCAATATTCCAATCGTAACTCTTGTCGACCTACCTGGCTATCTTCCGGGTGTTGACCAAGAACACGCTGGTGTAATTCGTCATGGTGCAAAAATGTTGTACGCATATAGTGAGGCTACTGTTCCGAAAATCACTGTAATACTACGCAAGGCTTATGGCGGAGGTTATATTGCAATGAACTCTAGGCACTTACGTGCAGATTTTGTCTTCGCATGGCCAGGTGCAGAAATCGCAGTTATGGGACCAGAAGGCGCGGCAAACATAATTTTCCGAAAAGAAATTGCTGCCGCAGAAAACCCAGAAGAGATGCGCCAAAAGAAAATTGAAGAGTACAAAACAATGTTTGCAAATCCTTATGTAGCAGCAGCTAAGGGATATGTTGATACTGTTATTGCTCCCGAAGAAACTCGCGATTTCTTAATTCATGCCATCGAAGTTTCAACAGACAAGAACGAAGTTCAGCCTAAGAAAAAACACGGTATTCCGCCATTTTAATCTATGTTTTATAAATTGCAGTTATGGAGCTTTAAAATCCTCTCTAACAGCACATTGTACAAGCATTAGTTTTTAATAAATAACATAGAAAATATGGCAGAAGACAAAAAATATATTACCCTAACAGTTGAGGGAACAGACTATAAGACAACGGTTAACAAGATGTACTTGAACCGTAAAAAGTGGGAAAAACCAGATCCTCGAAAGGTTATTTCGTACATTCCGGGAACTATTCTTGAGATGTTCGTCAAAGAGGGTCAAGAGGTTGAAGAAGGGGAAGTTATGCTACTGCTCGAAGCGATGAAAATGTGCAATAAAATCACGGCACCTTTCGCGGGTAAAATTGCGAAAATTCACGTTGAGATTGGGCAGAAAGTACCGAAAGGATACTTAATTCTTGAGGTTAAATAATAAGGTTTTAATTTATAAACGCCGAACTAATTTTTAGCTCGGCGTTTTTTTGTGTTAGACATTGGACAAAATTTACTAACCAAAAAAAAATATTATATTGATTTTCAATGCTTTAT
>JAOZMU010000242.1 GCA_029934165.1 Bacteroidales bacterium | reverse complement strand
GACTTCTCCATTGTGAACAAATTCTATACTACCCACACAATCTTATAAAGAACCAGGTTGTTTTTATTGTAAGAAATGAATATCAAAAAGCCTTTTCAAAAGAGTTATTACTATACTTTTTTTTGTCGGATACTCTTTATTTTGTTGTTGTTTGTATGGACGAATAATTTTTCGCAAATATCTGACTCAACTTCCACAAAATGGACGAAATATTAAGCGTTAGATTATTTCTATCTAACAATTAATGGTAGTAATCAAAAAAAGTAGCTCTTGCGATGCAAAAAGCTACTTTTTTTGATTTAATAATTTAGGTTTATTTTACTTTTTACGGATAAATACTTGAATTGGAACTCCTGTAAAATCAAAGTGATGACGGATTTTATTTTCAAGAAATCGGCAATATGGTTCTTTAACATACTGAGGTAAATTGCAATAGAATGCAAAAGTTGGAGCATGAGTAGGCAACTGTGTTACATACTTGATTTTTATATGTTTACCTTTTACTGCTGGCGGGTGATTGTTTTGTATTTCTTCCAACATAACTTCATTAAGTTTTGATGTTGCAATTTTTTTGCGTCGTTTCTCAAAAACGGTAACAGATTCTTCGAGAGCTTTGTGAATTCGTTGTTTCGTGAGAGCAGAAACAAAAATAATAGGCACATCGTTGAATGGAGCGATTTTATCCTGAATTTTCTTAGTAAATTCTTTTACGCTTGAGGTGTTTTTGTCAATAATATCCCACTTATTCACCAGAATAACAGCACCTTTACGATTACGAATTATCAATTGAAAAATATTCATATCCTGCGCCTCAATACCACGCGTGGCATCAATCATCAGCATGCAAACATCTGCCGACTCGATGGCACGAATTGAGCGTAAGACTGAGTAAAATTCAAGGTCTTCGTTTACCTTTCCTTTTTTTCGTAATCCGGCGGTATCCAAAAGATGGAAATCGTAACCAAATTTTGTATAACGTGTATTTATGGTGTCGCGCGTTGTTCCGGCGATAGGCGTTACGATATTTTGGTCGATTCCAATCAAGGAATTTACTAACGACGATTTACCAACATTTGGTCGCCCAACAATCGCAAAACGCGGAATATCAAGCTCTTCCAGGTCATCGTCTTTCTCAAAAGAGGCAACCACGGCATCTAGCATATCGCCTGTTCCACTGCCATTTATCGAGGATAGTGGGTGAATGTCGCCAAGTCCAAGTGCGTAAAACTCACTGGATTCGTACAAACGCTGTGAGTTATCGACTTTATTGACAACGCAAAAGACTTTTTTATCTGTTCGGCGCAATAATTTTGCAACGGCATCGTCCATATCCGTTATTCCGCTCATCACATCGACAACAAAAAGAATTGAATCTGCTTCTTCGATAGCAAGTAGGACTTGTTTTCGGATTTCTTCTTCAAAAATATCATCAGAGTTTACAACATAACCGCCTGTATCTATCACAGAAAATTCGCGTCCGTTCCATTCCGATTTTCCATAGTGTCGGTCGCGCGTTACTCCGCTGACTTCATCGACAATAGCTTTTTTCGATTCTGTTAGTCGGTTGAATAATGTCGATTTCCCTACGTTTGGTCGTCCTACTATGGCTACAATATTTGGCATTTTGTTTTATTTTGATTCTGACACAATGCTTTTTTCTTTTCCGAAAAATACTTTTGCGCCAATATAATTTGTGTGTATTAAGCACATTGTGCTATTTAATAAAAATGTATTAGGCTGTTATTCAGGTTAATAACAGAAAAAGCGTTGATTATTTCTATGTTCTTGTATATCAGGCGTTAGTAAATCTAACTTAATACCCAAAATTACGAAGAAAATTATGTTTGTCGCGCCAGTCTTTGCTCACCTTCACAAAAAGCTCGATGAAAACTTTCTTCCCAAAAAACACCTCAATATCTTGCCGAGCTTCTGTTCCAACTCGTTTGATTGCTTGTCCTTTATGACCAATTACTATTGCTTTTTGGGTGTCGCGCTCAACGTGAATTGTTGCGTTTATGTAAATTATTTTCTCTAGTTCTTTGAACTCTTCAATCACAACCTGCGATGAATATGGTACTTCTTGCTTATAATGCAATAATATTTTTTCGCGGATAATTTCGGAAACAAAAAACCGTTCTGGTCTGTCTGTCAGTTGGTCTTTCGGAAAATACTCGGGTCCTTCGGGCAAATAAGAGATTATTTTTTTCAACAAAATATCAATGTTATATCCTTCCAATGCCGACATTTCCAAAATATCTGCTTTGGGCATTGTTTCTGCCCATTTTTCCATTAGTTGGGTTACATTTTTTTGGTCTGATAGGTCGATTTTATTCAGGATAAGAATCACAGGAGCATCGGATTTTTTGACTCTCTCGATAAATTCTATATTCTTATCAAACGTCTCGTAAACATCAGTAACATAAAGTATTACGTCTGCATCTTCGAGTGCCGACAACGCAAAGTGCATCATCGATTCTTGTAATTTGTAGGTTGGTTTCAGCACGCCGGGCGTATCCGAATAAACAATCTGAAAATCCTTGCCGTTGACAATCCCCATTATTCTATGTCTGGTAGTTTGTGATTTTGAGGTTATTATGGATATTTTTTCACCCACAAGTGAGTTCATAATTGTAGATTTCCCGACATTAGGATTTCCAATAATATTTACGAAGCCTGATTTATGAGCCATTTTTATAGTTTAAAGGTGTTATATTTATATAAGATTATAGAACTAATTTTTGTAAGCGTATTGTATTAATATTCAAGCCAATAACAGCTATAAAAGTGTTAATTATCTTTACATATCAACTTATTTTGTGTTAAAGTTTTGCTATTTTTGCCCAAACGAAAATCTGAATTTTCGAATAAAAATCATAAACAGCTAATTATCAATGTAATAAACAACAAAAACAAGCCAAATCTTTATCACAACGAGAGTTACAAAGGTTGTATGTTTTTATCTATTTTCCAAAAAAATATATTTTAGCCACTTGATAAGCACATAACGTTACTTATTAGAAAAATGGGATAAACTTATAGCCAACACCCTTAACGGTTTGGACATGATTTCCTCCGATTTTTTCGCGCAATTTACGAATGTGAACATCAATTGTTCTGTCGCCAACAATTATATCATCGCCCCAAATGTTTTGGTAGATTTCTTCGCGCGTGAAGACTTTTTCTGGTTTCGAGGTCAGAAGTACCAGCAGTTCAAACTCTTTGCGCGGTAGGTTTTTTTTCTCATCGCCAACAATGACAAGATATTTTTCTTTATCAATAACTAAATTTCCATATTTTACAACCAAATCGGATTCACTTTTTCCAGAATTTCTGGCTTCTGGCTGGACACGTTTGAGCAATGCTTTTACTCTCGAAATCAGCAACTTAGGCTTTATAGGTTTCGTAATGTAATCGTCTGCTCCAGCATCAAATCCTGCAATTTGCGAGTAATCTTCGCTGCGAGCCGTCAGAAAAGCAACAATTGTCGGACGTAACTCCTTGGTTTGTCGGATTATTTCACAAGTTTCAATTCCGTCCATTTCTGGCATCATCACATCTAATAAAATAAGGTGCGGTTTTGCGTCCTTTGCTACACGGATTGCATCTTTTCCGTTTTGTGCTGTGTAAACTTTAAAGCCTTCTTTTTTAAGGTTATAACTTAAAAACTCCAAAATATCTGGCTCGTCGTCAACCAATAATATGCTATATTGCACGCCCATAATTCACTGTATTACAAAATGTTAAGTATTCGGTGTTTTAAATTTTTTCATACAGACACCTGATTAGATTTTTCGAGCGTAAATGTAACTGTTGTTCCTATATTTTTATCACTTTTTAACCATATTTTTTGTTGGTGGGCTTCCAAAATGTGTTTCACGATGGAAAGTCCTAGTCCTGAGCCACCTTGCTCGCGTGAACGACTTTTGTCAACACGATAAAATCGCTCGAAGATACGGGCTTGGTGCTTTGGCGAAATTCCGATTCCGTTGTCGCTAATTTCGACCTCTATTTTGCTAATTCTGTTTTTTAGTTTTATTACAGTTGTTCCGCCGGGCTTTCCGTATTTTATTGAATTGACAATCAGATTGTTGATAACATCGAAAATGCGTATTTTATCGGCACGCACATAGTAATGCGTTTTATCATTTATTGCGCAAATTAGCTTAATATGATATTTATTTGAGCGGATTTCTTGCATCTCGAAAATCTCTTCTATGAGTTTTTTCAAATCGAAATACTCAAAATTTAACCTCATCATTCCTGCCTCTAACTGCGAAATGGTATCTACATCTTCGATGGTGGAAATGAGGCGATTGATGTTCTTTTCGGTGCGCCGAAGATATTTTAAATTGATTTCATCATCGTATAATCCCCCATCAATTAGCGTAGAAATATAGCCCTGAATATTAAAAATAGGTGTTTTTAACTCGTGTGCAACATTACCAATAAATTCTTTTCGGTATTTTTCGTTTTGTTTCAGCTCTTTTATTTCGCGTGTTCGGTCGCGAGCCCAATCCATTACCTCAAGCTCTAACTCGTTAATAATGTCGGTGTTAGTTATGTTTTCAAACAATTCTCGATATGGTATTTTTATGCTATCTATTGTTTTATAGATTGGTTCGATTCGTTGGATAATAAAAGTATTAAGCGAATAATAAAAAACAATAAACCCGATAATAAAAACAAGCAATGTAGCAAATATCAAGTAAATCCAATCCTGTTCGAGCAAAATCCCGATTCCGAAAACTGTTCCAACTACAAAAGCGAAAAAAGCACATAGAATTGTCGCAAGATATTTTGGCGAAGTATATTTCTTTTTTAGCATAACATGTGTTTTAGACTTTGGACAAAATTATTAAAATTAATAAACTCAAGTTTCTGACTTCAATAACACCTTTAGTATCAAGTTGTTGCAGATGCAAAAAAGTGTTAAAATAGTTGCATAATTCGACATAATATTGTATCTTTGAGGTAGTTAGAAACCAAGTACAAAAACAGTCTCATTATGCAACATAACAAAGGTAATACAAATCAATCGGAACTTTCATTTTTATCGCAGGAAAACGAGGGTGCTGTTTTAAGCCAAATGATAAAGCATTTCAAAATAAGGGAAAGTTTCTCGGGCTTAAATGTCTTTAAACGAAGTGGTTTAGCTATATCTGCCGGCTTGTTAGTTATGTTATTATTACCCTTTTTGGGTATAAATAGCATTTATAAAATGTTTCGCAGCGATTTTGCCAATGAGTCTGAGTTGCAAAGCAAAAAAGATAGCTATTATGCGATAAAAAACAATTATAGAATTAGTTGGCGTTTATTGTTGCTGCTGATAGCTTGCCGTTTTCTTGCTCTGACAGTCAAATATGAATTAACAAAAGACGGCGTGAAAGTTTTCAGCGTGGACGACAGTACATTAGGCAAAAGTGGTAAAAAAATTGAGGGTGCCGGAATGGTTTATGACCATGTTATTCACCGGATGGTGCTTGGTTTCAAGATTTTAGTGCTTGGTTATTGGGATGGTGGCAGTTTTATTCCAATTGATTTCTCACTGCATCGTGAAAAGGGAAAAGAACTGCTTGAGGCTAGCGACAAATTGAAAAAAGCAGACATTAAATTATCCAATAAACAACAGGATATAAGTGAGTTGCAGCAGAAGTTAAAAGAAAAGAAGACGATTTTAAAACAGCTACAAAAAGACTACAACGACAAAGGCGGGAAGACCAGAAAAAATAAATTATCGGCAGCACAAAATGCTGTATCAAAGGCAAATAAGCGTTTACACTCCTGCAAGGCTGAACTATCGAAGTTGCAAAAAGAATCGCAAAATGCACTAAAAGAATTTAAGGAAATAAGTAAGAAGAATGTGTATTTTGGGTTAAGTAAAAAAGC